>CALDSE010000081.1 GCA_937911175.1 uncultured Sediminibacterium sp. | reverse complement strand
TTTCAAAATCATATTTCACTTCATCCGATGACATAATTAAAGCTTGTACATCTTTTGGAAAACATGATCCGCCGTATCCTATACCTGGGAATAAAAAACGCTTTCCAATTCTATCATCAGAACCAATACCTCTTCTTACCATATCCACATCGGCGCCCATACGCTCACATAATTGAGCCACTTCATTCATGAAAGATATTTTAGTAGCTAAAAAACTATTAGCTGCATACTTTGTTAATTCAGAACTACGCTCATCCATAAATATCACAGGGTTACCCTGTCTTACAAAGGGCGCATATAAATCGCTCATTACTTTTTTAGCTCTCTCCGATTTTGTTCCAACTACTACTCTATCTGGCTTCATAAAATCATCTACCGCCACACCTTCTCTTAAAAATTCTGGGTTACTCACTACATCGTAGGCTCCTTTATAATTTTTTGCAATAGCTGCACTTACTTTATCGGCAGTGCCTACCGGTACTGTACTTTTATTAACTATGACTTTATAGTCTTTTAAAATTTTTCCTAAATGATCGGCAACGCCTAATACATATTTTAAATCGGCACTGCCGTCGGCACCCGGAGGTGTAGGCAAGGCCAAGAATATTATTTCAGCACCTTCAATGGCCGCTTCTAATTCGGTAGTGAATGTCAAACGACCTTCTTTAATATTTCTTAAAAATATTTTCTCTAGTCCTGGTTCGTATATAGTTATTTGACCACCACTTAATTTATCTACTTTGTTTTTATCAATGTCTACACAAGTAACTTTATTTCCTGTTTCTGAAAAACAAGTTCCTGTAACGAGTCCTACATATCCTGTTCCTACGACTGTAATTTTCATCTACTTATTTTTTATTTAAAAAATGATTTTACTCCCTCTACAATATACGCTAATTGTACTTCATCCATTTCGGTGTGCACCGGCAGTGAACATACACAGGGGGTTAGCTTATCTGTTATAGGTAAATTCCAATTTGTATTTTTTTGTTCGCCAAACATTTTTTGCAAATGACCAGGTACCGGATAATAAATCATACAAGGTATTTCCTTGGCTGCTAAATGCGCAATGAACTTATCGCGGTCTACTCCTATGAGTTGCATGGTATATTGATGATATACATGTGTACTATAATGCAAGCTCGATGGTGTGGTAATTTCTTTGATAGAAGCGAAAGCATCAGAATAATATTTGGCTACTGATTGTCTTGCACTATTATACGCATCTAATTTTTTCAACTTGATATTTAATATAGCTGCTTGGATAGAATCTAATCTTGAATTACATCCCACTAAATCATGATAATACCTTGCAGACTGACCATGGTTTGCAATCATTGTCATTTTATCGGCCAAAGTTTTATCGTTGGTACATAAAGCACCGCCGTCTCCGAAGGCGCCTAAATTTTTACTAGGATAAAAAGAAGTAGCTCCAATATGTCCAATGGTTCCTGTTTTTTTAGTAACTCCATTAGAGAAAGTATAATCACATCCAATAGCTTGCGCATTGTCTTCAATTACAAATAAATGATGGGCTTTGGCAATTTCCATAATTTCTTCCATGGGTGCTGCATGTCCATATAAATGTACCGGCACTATTAGTTTTGTTTTTGGTGTGATCGCTTTTTTCAAACTTTCAACATCCATGCAAAATGTAATAGGATCCACATCTACAAAAACAGGTTTTAATCCTAACAAGGCCACTACCTCCGTGGTAGCGATATAAGTAAAAGAGGGGGTAATCACTTCATCACCAGGTTGTAGGTCTAAGGCCATCATGGCAATTTGTAAAGCGTCTGTGCCATTAGCGCAAGGAATCACATGATCCACGCCTAAATAGGTACTTAAATTTTGAGCAAAATCCTTCACAGCCTTCCCATTAATATAGGCAGCAGAATCCAAGACTTCTTGAATAGCACCATCTACCTCTGCTTTGATGGCCAAATACTGATTTTTAGTATCTACCATTTGAATTTTCCTCATCCTTTAAATTTGGGCAAAATTACAATAAAAAGCCTAATTCAACCTAATTGTGGGTATAAGAAAGGCTTTCAAAACAAATTCAAGTTTTATGCTATTTTTTATTGATTTTTGCCCTACTGAAATGACAGCATGATTTTATACCAATTATTTTTACGGCTCTACCCTATATTGGCTTATCTCATTAGTCCCTTTAATGAGAAAGCAAGAAATTGGGTAGATGGACAAGCTAAGGTTTGGGATGAAATAAATGCCCTTAGCCCAAAGATTAAACAACCCCTTATTTGGGTGCACTGTGCTTCTTATGGAGAATACGAACAAGGGCTTCCTATTATCGACAGCATTAAATTGAAATATCCATCGCATCAAATATGGCTAACTTTTTTTTCCCCCTCGGGTTATGTGTATAGAAAAAAAGATGCCCACGCCGACTTTGTCACCTACCTCCCTTTTGATGGTAAAAAAAATGCAAGCCTTTTTTTAGAAACCATAAACCCTTCTTTAATTATTTTTATTAAATATGAATTTTGGTTTTATTATTTATCAATTGCAAAAGAAAAAAATATTCCAACGGTTTTAGCTTCTGCACTTTTTAGACAAAGCCAAATATTTTTTCAATTTTACGGAGGCTTCTATAAAAAAATATTAAATTTATTTACTGCTATTTTAGTGCAGGACCAAGCATCGGAAGACTTAATCAAACCCATTATAAGTACTAGTAAAATATGTGTAACTGGCGATACCAGATTTGATAGAGTTATTAGCACAGCTAGCACCGTTACTAAATTTGAGTGGATACAAAAATTAAGTCAAAATAAAATTATCATAGCAGGTAGTACCTGGGAAACCGATCATATTGTTTTAGCAAAAACAACGCTAGCCTTTAAAAAATTAAACTGGATTATTGTACCACACCATGTTGACGCCAATTCCATTGCTGAGTGTAGGATTCATTTCCCTAAGGCCATCACACTTACTGAACTACTCGCTTCTAAACAACATTTTACATTGCCTACTATAATTATTGTAGACCAAATTGGTATTTTAAGAAGTATATATCAATATGCCTATATCTCCTATGTAGGGGGTGGTTTTGGAAAGGATGGCGTGCATAATGTTTTAGAACCCGCTGCTTTTGGCAAACCAGTTATTTGGGGCAGTAACGATAATAAATACAGAGAAGCCATAGGCTTAAGAAATATAGGGGGTGGATTTGCTATTCAAAATGCAGAGGCACTCATTGATCAAATACAATTATTAATTGATGTTGAAAAGGATTATAGCAATACCTGTTCTTTATCGGCTCAATATATCATAGAGCATGCGGGCGCCACTCATAAAACAATTGAATATTTAAAAGAGCAGCAATTTTTAAGGTAAGAATAGCTACTTTTGAAAGAATCTTAAAAGCATTATAATTAGCAGATATGTTTATTGAACAAAATATTACAGGAGAAAGACGCGGCTGGATAGAAGTGGTTTGCGGCAGTATGTTTAGCGGCAAAACAGAAGAATTAATTAGAAGATTAAAAAGAGCAAAAATTGCCAATTTACAAGTAGCCATTTATAAACCTGCTACCGATACTCGTTTTGATGTCAATAAAGTAGTAAGCCACGATGCTAATTATATCGAATCAATTCCTGTAAAAAATGCTAGTAAAATTTTAGCATTATCAAAAACAGCAGATGTTATTGGTATTGATGAAGCACAATTTTTTGATGCAGGTATTATTGAAGTCTGTGAAACACTGATGATGCAAGGCAAAAGAGTTATTGTAGCAGGGCTTGATATGGATTATTTAGGCAAACCCTTTGGACCCATGCCCTCTTTATTAGCTACTGCCGATTTTATTACCAAGCTACATGCTATATGTGTAAAGTGTGGTCACTTAGCCAATATTTCTTATAGAACAAGCGATGAAGAAGGAACTGTTGTGTTGGGAGAAAAAAATAATTACGAACCAAGGTGTCGCATTTGTGCCACTAAATAATATTTGCCCTAGCAAATAAAGTAAAATGAAAATACATTTGAAATCGATTCTTACTTTATTGAAAAAAGATATGTTGCTTGAATTCAGACAGCAGTATACTTTTTTTGGCATCCTATTATACATCGCCTCCACTACTTTTGTAATTTACTTAACCATGGGCCAGCCCGATGATGAAGTATGGAATGGATTATTCTGGATTACCCTTTTATTTATTTGTATTAATACCGTTGCCAGAAGTTTTTTACAAGAAGGCAGAGGTCGTATGCTTTACTTTTATACTATTGCAAGTCCTATACATTTTATCTTTTCTAAATTAATTTACAATAGCTTACTGATGTGCTTTATGAGTGGATTAAGTTTGCTATTATTTACTTTATTATTAGGCAACCCTTTAGAACATAGTTTGCTTTTCTTTGGCTTGAGTTGCTTAGGAGGCATTAGCCTAAGTTTGGTATTTAGCTTCCTTGCAGCCATTGCTTCTAAAGCACAGCAACCCTCTGCTATTATGGCTATCCTGGGGTTCCCTTTAATTATTCCGCAGCTAATGCTTCTAATGAAAATTGCGAATATTGCCTTTGCCGATGTGGTGCAAAATGGACTACCCGAATTAGTAGGTTTATTATGCGGCTTTGATATTATGATTGTAGCGCTCTCCTACATTCTCTTTCCTTTTCTTTGGAAAGAATAGGCCCTAGAATTGCAAATGACGAACTGTTTGTCCGTTATTAATAAGTTGCTTTAAGGATTCTATTCCAATGGTTAGATGTCTTTCCACAAATTGTGCAGTCACTTTTGAATCGCTGGCTTCTGTTTTCACACCTTCTGGTACCATCGGAGAATCGCTTACTAATAATAAAGCCCCTGTAGGAATTTTGTTGTAAAAGCCAACTGTAAAAATAGTAGCTGTTTCCATATCTATGGCGTAAGCTCTAATATCAGTTAAATATTCTTTGAATTTTTCATCGTGCTCCCATACTCTTCTATTCGTTGTATACACAGTGCCTGTCCAATAATCTACACCGTTATCTCGAATGGTAGTCGAAATTGCTTTTTGTAAGGCGAAGGCTGGAAGTGCAGGAACTTCTGGTGGAAAATAATCGTTGGATGTACCCTCTCCTCTTATTGCTGCAATAGGTAAAATTAAATCGCCTATTTTATTTCTCTTTTTTAAGCCTCCACATTTACCTAAAAATAAAACCGCTTCAGGTTGAATGGCCGTTAATAAATCCATAATAGTAGCAGCCCCAGGACTACCCATTCCAAAATTAATAATTGTAATACCGTCGGCCGTAGCGCACTGCATAGGGCGGTCTTTTCCAATTACTTCTACCTTATGCATTTCTGCAAACATGTTTACATAATTGCTAAAGTTGGTGAGTAGTACAAAACGACCTAATTGGTCTAAGTTAGCGCCCGTATACCTTGGTAACCAATTCTCTACGATTTCTTCTTTTGTTTTCATACTATCAAATTTTAAGGTTTCTACTACTTATCTTTGGGCGAAGTATTATATAAAAATACGAATTTTAATTTAAATGATAGTTCTACAGTATCCTAGCTACCCTTTTAAAATAAAAGCCCTCCATGGGAAGGATCAAATATTTGACCCCTTTAGAAAAACTTGGGTGCTACTTACACCTGAAGAATGGGTAAGACAAAACCTATTACAATACTTAGTTCAAAACTTACATTATCCTTCCAGTTTAATAGCGGTAGAAAAAGAAATTAAATTAGGAGAACTTTCTAAACGCTTTGATATAGTCGTGTATAAAAATGAAATGCCCTGGATGATTATTGAATGTAAAGAAGCAAAAGTTAGATTGAATGAAAAAACGATGGAGCAAATTTTACAATACCAACAAGTATTAACAGCGCAGTATTTAATTATTAGCAATGGGCATGAAACACTGGGTGCTAAAATAGAATCGGGGAAACTGCAGGCTTTGCAAAATTTCCCCGAATACTTATAAAATATTTTTTATACTAAAATCTTCCAACTACTAAGGGAAGATACCTAATTCAGCATAAGAAGTGCCTACTTTATTAATGGCACATACATAGGCTGCAGTGCGCATATCTGGAATAGAAGGATTGGCTTTCCAAATATCCATAATCTCTCTAGTAGCATTAATCATGGTTTCTTCTAAACCACTATGTACTAAATCAATTTCATCTGGACCATGTGCAATAATTTCTTTTTCAGACTCTGTTACCTTTTTTCCAGTCAATTCTTCTATTTGATTTAAGATATTAATGTTGGCATTCTCCGTAAATCTTTTTTCTAAACGGCCATACCTTACGTGACTTAAGTTTTTCAACCACTCAAAATAAGATACCGTTACCCCACCTGCATTTAAATACATGTCAGGAATCACTAAAACGCCTTTGGCTGCTAATATATCATCAGCCTCTGGAGTTAAAGGACCATTCGCCGCTTCTCCAATAATTTTTGCTTTAATGCGAGCTGCATTGTTTTTATCAATCACATTTTCTAAAGCAGCCGGAATTAAAATATCACAAGCTAATTCTAAAGCGTCTCCACTGTTCTTTAAATTAGTAGCCCCTGGGAAATTTAAAATACTACCTGTTTTTTTACGGTGTTGGAATACTTCTTCTTCATTCAAACCTGCTTCATTAAAAATAGCCCCTTCAAATTCTGCAATGGAAACCACTATCGCTCCATTCTCTCTAAAGAATTTTGCAGAGTGATAACCCACATTACCCAAACCTTGTACCACTACTTTTTTATTTTCAATACCCACAGTTAAACCTTGCTTTTTCATTATATCTTCCATCATGCATACTTCTCTTACTCCAAAAAATACACCTAATCCAGTGGCTTCTTTTCTGCCTCTTACACCTCCTAATGAAATAGGCTTTCCTGTTACACAACCCGCTGCATCAATTTCTCCTGGCTTTAAAGATTGATAAGTATCCACGATCCAAGCCATTTCTCTTTCCCCTGTTCCATAATCTGGTGCAGGTACATCAATACCAGGACCTATAAAATTTTTCTTCACTAATTCAGATGTATATCTTCTTGTAATTTTTTCTAGTTCATAAGTGCTTAAATTTCTTGGACTAATTTTGATACCGCCCTTAGCACCCCCAAAAGGTACATTCACAATCGCACATTTATAAGTCATTAAGGCGGCTAGTGCCATTACCTCATCCTGATTCACTGCCATACTAAAACGAATACCTCCTTTACAAGGCGACTTATGTTGCGAGTGTTGCACACGATAGGCTTCAATTACTTCAATATGCCCATCATCCATTTTAACAGGGAAGCGCATACTGTAAATACTATTACAAGCTTTAATTTGTTCTAATATTCCTTGTTCCCAACTAGTAAATTTGGAAGCTTTATCAAAACTTCTTTCAACACTTTGAAAGAAACTATACTCTTTATTTTCAGACATAAAAATGATTTTAATTTTTCGAATTAGTTTTTAGCGTTAATCTTTTGGGTTAGTCTTTAGCGTTATTTTCCAATGCTGCTATTTTCTTGTCAACGGTGGCAACATATATAAATAGCCCCACCAGTATAATAGTCACCACAGACATGACTATATAAATTTTACCTTGCTGTACCATGATACTGCTATTCTCGACAACCTTTGCTTGTAATAATTGAAACATATATTTTTATTTATACTTGATTGAAAATTTTTCTTCTTAATTTTTTTTGACTAATGATATTACAAAAGTCCTTCTTTTTTTAATTTTAATAATTGTACTCTAATATGCAATGTACTTATCCATACGCCTAATAAAGTCCACCCAATCACTGCAGGATAAAACACAGTGCGCATATTAGCCGACATATCTTTTCCATTCAGACCCGGATTACCATCACTACCCTGTCCTCCAGGATGCAATGATTCAGTGAGTCTTGGCAAAATCCAAAGTGTAGGAAATAACATAAAAAAAGAAAATATATTATACACAGCAGAAAGTCTTGCTCTTTTCTCTGTATCTATTAAACTACCTCTTAAAACAAAATAGGCGAAATAAATAAGTAAGGCAATGGCTGCTCCGTTTTGTTTTGGATCGCCCACCCAAGGACTACCCCATTGATAGTTAGCCCAAAAAGCACCAGTAATAATTCCTAAAAATCCATACAATAAGCCAACAGATGCAAATGCCATTGAATAAATATCGTGCACCGGACTCGCATTACGTAAATATTTAATAGCATACACTAGAGATACAAATAATAGTATCATCATTCCAAACCACATGGGCACATGAAAAAAGAAATTACGAATAGACTCTTGCAAACGGTCGTCAAGCTTGGGCACTTTTACTAAAAAACCATAAGTACAGGTATACACTAAAAGAATAATAGATAGGATTTTCCACCAGCGCGCTCTCAACATAGTTTAATTTATTTTATATCAATAAATCCAAAAACTAACAATTGTTTGCAAATTTACGACTTTGCATTCAAATGCCCAATTTTTGGTATGAATCTTAGGTTAACAAAATTACTGCTTATGTTGTACATTTGCCTCCATAATTTTCATGCCGTAACATGAAGCGAACTGCCCCGTAAGGCTGTAGTAAACTTAATGTGGCTATCACCAAAAAATAGACACAAATGAAACTTTCTCAATTTAGGTACGATCTACCTTTAAATCTCATTGCACAATATCCTACTAAAAGAAGAGAGGATAGTAGACTGATGGTCGTTAACCGTCAAAATGGTCACATGGAAAATCGTCATTTTTCTGACTTATTAGAGTATTACGACGACAAAGATGTTTTTGTAGTAAACAACACCAAGGTATTCCCAGCTAGAATGTATGGCCGTAAAGAAAAAACAGGCGCGAAGATTGAAGTATTCTTGTTAAGAGAATTAAATAAGCCTAACCGTTTATGGGATGTGATTGTTGATCCCGCAAGAAAAATTCGTGTAGGCAATAAATTGTATTTCGGAGAAAACGAAGAACTAGTAGCAGAAGTAATCGACAACACCACTAGCCGTGGACGTACGATTCGTTTTTTATGGGAAGGTGATGATGAAGGATTTAGAAAAATGTTAGAATTTTTAGGAGAAACCCCTTTACCAAAATATATTAAGCGCAAACCAGACGAAGAAGATAAAGAAAGATATCAAACTGTTTATGCAAAGCATGAAGGTGCGGTGGCCGCTCCTACTGCTGGTTTACACTTTAGTAAAGAGTTAATCAAAAGATCTGAAATTATTGGTATTCGTTTTGCTGAAGTAACCTTGCATACGGGTTTAAGCACTTTCAGACCAATTGAAGTAGAAGATTTAAGCAAACATAAAATGGATGCTGAATATTTCAAAATAGATGAAGAAGCTTGTAAGATTATTAATACTGCAAAACAAAATGGTCGCCGTGTATGTTCTATTGGAACCACCGCAATGCGTGGCATGGAAAGTAGCGTAACTGCTCAACGTTTATTAAAACCAGCGGAAGGATGGACGAATCATTTTATTCACCCTCCTTATAATTTTAATATTGCAGATAGTTTAGTAACCAACTTCCATTTACCTAAAACTAGCTTGTTAATTATGTCTTGCGCTTTTGCTGGATATGAATTAGCCATGGAAGCTTATAAAAAAGCAATCAAGGATAAATATCGTTTCTTCTCTTATGGAGATGCGTTATTATTTATCTAAATTTTATAAAATATAAATTTTGATAAATAATACTCTTAAGATTTTTTTACTATTTATTTAATCCATATTTTAAAATAGGATTAAATAAATAACACTCTGATGATTTATTCACTATTTATCTAAATTTTATAAAATATAAATTTAGTTAAATAACACTCTGATGATTTTTCCACTATTTATCTAAATTTTATATTTTCCGTATAACATAAATGGGTTTTCCTTATTTCAAAAATGAGCCATTTAATTGGACTCTATTTTTGCTGTTCAATTAGTATGAATAGAAAAATAAGCTTTACCCTCCTCTTCATTGCTGTTTTAACCCTAGAAATAAATGCGCAGGATACCATTAAAGATACTGCAGCGTGGAAGAGATTGCCGGATATAACTGTTGTGGGTAGAAATAGTAAATCGGACTACCAACAACTACCAGAGATTGTGGGCACAAGCATTTATGCGGGTAAAAAGAATGCTTTGATTGTTCTTGAAAATGTGCAAGGGAATACTTCAAATAACGTCATGCGTCAAGTATTAGCCAAAGTTCCAGGTATTCATATTTGGGAAAGTGACCCTAGTGGTATACAAATTGGCATCGCAGCAAGGGGCTTAAGCCCCAATAGAAGCTGGGAATTTAATGTTAGACAAAATGGATATGATATAGCTGCAGATCCTTTTGGTTACCCGGAGGCTTATTATAATCCTCAAATGCAGGCTATTCAAAGAATTGAAATTATTAGAGGGCAAGGTGCTCTTCAATATGGGCCCCAATTCGGCGGAATGGTTAACTATATTTTAAAAAATGGAAGTGAAATTAATAAACCATTTGAGTTTGAAACACAACAAACTGTTGGAAGCAATGGCTTATTAAATAGTTATAACGCCATTGGTGGAAAGCGCGGGAAACTCCATTATTATTCATTTTATGATCAAAGAAATGGGGATGGTTGGAGAAATAATAGTCAATTTTATACAAAATCCGGCTTTGGTTCCATGACCTATAATTTTACAAATAAATTTTCACTCAGGTTTGAAATAATGTATTCCCATATAAGAAGCCAACAAGCTGGAGGCTTAACAGATGCGCAAATAAAACAAGATGCAAGGCAAAGTTTCAGGGCTAGGAACTGGTTTGATATCAAATGGATGACACCCGCCTTCATACTTCAATACGAAATCAATAAAAACAGTCGTTGGAATACAAGCATTTTTGGAACAATCGGCGACCGCAATAGTGTAGGCTTCTTACAATCTATTACTATAAAAGATAGTGTCAACGCTTCTACCAATCAATTTAATAATAGGTTAGTCAATTTAGATAAATACAGAAACTACGGTATTGAAAGTAGAATAATAACTGATTATGTAGTTGGAAAATTTAAAAATACAGTTGCTGGAGGTATAAGATTATACAAAGGCAATACCTTTAGACTAGCAGATGGCATAGGCAGCACAGGTGCTGGCTATGATGTCACTATAAAAGGTATTTACCCAAAAGATGTAAATTTTGAGTCGTCTAATGCTGCTGCATTTATTGAAAATGTTTTTAGAATTTCTGATAAACTACTTTTAATTCCAGGTATAAGATATGAATGGCTTGAAGGTTCCGCTGAGGGAAGAAATGGAATAACTAATTCGGGGACAGCCATTAATTTACAAAATATTACCAGGGGTAGAAATTTCACACTCGCTGGACTAGGATCAGAATACCATATTACAAATAGTACAGAATTGTATGCAAATTTATCACAGGCATACAGGCCCATTCAATTTGCAAATTTACAAGCACCTCCCACTACGGATTTGATTGACCCTGCATTAAAAGATGCCAAAGGTTATAATTTTGATATTGGCTATAGGGGTAAAGTAAAAAATTATATTCAATTTGATATTAGTGGATTTTATTTGAAATATAATAATCGCGTAGGCACCATTAGCTCCGCAAATGCTAGCTACAGACTCATTACCAATGTAGGAGCAAGTGCTAGTAAAGGAATAGAGACTTATATTGAATTTAATCCTGCAAGGGCGTTCTCTAATACTGTGTATACAGACATCATTTTATTTAGTTCCTACGCTTATACCGATGCTAGATATAGCGCTGACCATAAAGACGCCAATACAAAAGATAAAAAAGTAGAAAACGCCCCTCAAGATATTTTCAGAGGAGGTATTAGCTATGGGTATAAAAAAATCCTAATTACTGCTCAATTAAGTTTTGTGGGCGCCTCTTTTAGTGATGCAAACAATACAATTGCAGCAAGTGCAAATGGAAATACAGGACGCATCCCCTCTTATTCAATCACAGATTTAACGGCTAGTTATAAATTTTCTAAAATAGTACAGCTAAGAGCAGGTATTAATAATGTATGGGATGTAAGATATTTTACAAGACGCGCTGGTGGTTATCCTGGGCCAGGTGCATTACCTGCTGATGGACGCAGTTTTTTCTTTACAATAGGTGCAAAATTATAAAATAAAAAACTGTTTATAAATTAAACAAGCCCTTATTAATTAACTGCAAAGTTTTTACTTTATGCTCGCTTGGAATTAGCAATGAAATATTATGTGGGCTTCCTCCATAGCTAACCATGGTTACTGGAATTTCGTTAATGGCTTGAAATAATTTAGTAAGTACCGCATCGGTTTTTGCAATTTCATTTCCTACAATAGAAACAATGGTTTGATCATGCTCCACTTCTACTGAAGCAATATTATTGAGCTCTGCAATAATCTCATTCAAATGCGTATCGCTATCAATGGTTACTGATACAGCTACTTCAGAAGTAGTAATCATATCAATGGGTGTTTTGTATTTTTCAAATACTTCAAATATTTTTCTTAAAAAGCCATAAGCCAAGAGCATTCGACTGCTCTTAATTTTAATGGCAATAATATTATCCTTAGCGGCCACTGCTTTCACCCCTACACTACCCGCTTCTTTTTTAATAACGGTTCCCACTGCAGTAGGCTGCATGGTATTTAATAATTTAACAGGAATGTTTTCTTGTTGTGCTGGCCAAATACAAGTAGGATGTAAAATTTTAGCTCCGAAATAAGCTAACTCTGCTGCTTCATCAAAACTGAGTTGATCAATGGCTACTGTTTTATCTACTACTCTTGGGTCGTTGTTATGCATGCCATCAATGTCGGTCCAAATTTCACAAACACTGGCCTTTACTGCAGCAGCAATTAAAGAAGCGGTATAATCACTGCCTCCTCTTTTTAAATTATCAACCTCTACTCTACTATTTCTACAAATATAGCCCTGTGTAATAAATAATTTTTGAGTTGGATGCTGTGCTAAAACTATTTTTATTTTTTCTTCGATGACCACTAAATCTGGTTCGTCATTGGCATCTAATTGCATAAAGTCTAAAGCAGGTAGTAATGCATGGTCAATTTTTTCTTGTTCTAAATACAAAGAAAATAATTTAGTGCTCATTAATTCACCTTGTGCTAGTATGTCTTTATTGAGTGCATCGCTCAATGAAATTTTCTGCGTAATTTTTAAAAACTCAAAATGCTCGGTAATTATTTCATTGGCCTTCGCTCTTATACTTTCTTCTTTTAATAAGTCAATAATAAAAGCGCGGTACTGTTTTTCTAAAACAGCAATTTTTTCAGCAGCTACTTGTTTATTAGGAGAAGCTAAAGCAGTACTAATTTCTACTAAAGCATTAGTAGTACCACTTAATGCACTTAAAACTACTAAGGTAGGCTCTGCATTACGTGTAATTAATTGAGATACTTGGTGCATCCTTTCTGGCTTACCCACACTGGTGCCACCAAATTTCATTATAACCATGATTCAATTTTTAGAAGGGTAAATCGTCTACGGGTGCATCATCATTTGAAGGTGCGCTTGCTGGAGTATAAGTTCCACCTGCACTCTGATCTGGCGATGCAGTTCCACTAGGCTTTGCACCTAATAATTGAACCGATACAATTCTTAAAGTTAAAGAAGCACCGTTTCTTCCATCGGTAGTCGTGTAAGATCTTACATCAGGCGTGCCTTCAACATATACTTGAGTTCCTTTTTTTAAATAAGGGGCCACTGCGGTTCTATCTGTCCAATAAGAACAGTCTACCCAAGTGGTTCTATCTTTTTGAACGCCTTGCGCATCCTTAAATCGCTCTGTGTGCGCCACATTAAAATTAATAACTGACTTGCCGTTAACATTGTTAACTACTGCGTCTTTACCTAAATTTCCGATTACTTGTAACTTTATCATTTTCTATTATTTTGTCGTTTTATGAAAGTGAAGATAGTAATTTTTAGAATTTTGAACTGAAAACCCTGGCCCATTTTATGAACATTCTGCGATTTAACAAAGATGAATTACTTTTGTGCTAAGCCAACTTTTAACTGGCCAAACACTATGAGTAAGAAAGGAAAGGTTTTAGTCGCTATGAGCGGCGGTATTGACAGCACAGTAGCAGCCTTAATGCTACACAACGAAGGTTACGAAGTAATAGGCATTACCATGAAGACCTGGGACTATGCCACCAGCAATGCCAATGGAAAAGAAACAGGCTGTTGCAATATAGATTCCTTCAATGATGCCCGTTTAGCAGCCGTTAATAACGGATTCCCCCATTTCATTTTAGATATTAGAGAAGAGTTTGGTGATTTTGTCATTGAAAACTTCGTGGAAGAATACTTAGCTGGTCGCACACCGAACCCTTGTGTGATGTGCAATACCCATATTAAATGGAGGGCCTTATTAAAAAGAGCCGATGCTTTAGGTTGTGATTTTATTGCCACTGGACATTATGCTAAAGTGCGTCAGCATACCAATGGCAGGTATGTAATTTCAAAAGGACTCGATAGCACCAAGGACCAGAGTTATGTTTTATGGGGCGTAGACCAAGACTTATTAAGCAGAACCATTTTGCCTTTAGGCGGCATGCATAAAAAAGATATTAAACAAATGGCCATTGATTTAGGCTATCCTGAACTTGCTAAAAAAAGTGAGAGCTATGAAATTTGTTTTGTACCCGATAACGATTACCGTGGATTTTTAAAAAGACGCGTACCCGGTTTAGAAGAAAAAGTAAATGGCGGTTGGTTTGTAGATGCTAAAGGAAAAAGATTAGGTAAACATAAGGGCTACCCTTTTTATACCATTGGTCAAAGAAAAGGTTTAGAGATTGCTTTTGGAAAACCTATCTATGTTACTTCTATTGATCCTGTAAATAATGTAGTTGTGCTTGGTGAAGAAAACGAATTAGACCAAAACGATATGCTAGTGGCAAGATTAAATTGGATTAAATACGATTCTATTCAAGCGCCCATGGAACTAATGGCAAAAATTAGATATAAAGACGATGGCGCCCTTTGCACTTTATCCAATACCGATTCAGGAGTGCAAGCAAGATTTTATGAAAATGTAAAAAGTATTGCCCCTGGACAAAGCGCTGTATTTTATGAAGGAGAAGATGTGGTGGCTGGTGGAATTATTCAAAGCGGTCAACTATTTCCAAGTCTTTCTAAGTCTTAATTTTTTAATTCGAAGTTTTCTGCAGCAAGGCACCAAACAGTGTATCGGCGTGCTTATCATAGCCTATAAAATACTGCCTCGCTATTACTTTAAATTTACCGGTAGCTACTAGTTTTTCTATCTGGTCTTCATTTTCATTTTTATACACTGAGCAAGTAGCTGCTAATATGTAGCCCCCTATTTTTATCGCAGGTATTAAATGATGCAAAATATTTTCTTGCAGTTTGGTCATTGTACTTAACTGTGTTTCAGTATAGCTTTGTAAATTTTCTGGTGTTCTGCCCCAAGTGCCCGAACCTGAACAAGGTAAGTCGGCAAAAATAAAATCGAATTGTTTTTTAATGGCAAAGGGCAAAGTAATATCTACTACTTGCAAAGAGGCGGGTTGAATGCCTGCTTCTTTTAAACGCTTTTCACAATTAAATAAAATATTTTCTCTAATATCAGATACATGCAATTGCACAGAGGGCATGGTATCTTTTATTAAAATAGATTTACCTCCACTTGCTGCACAAGGATCCCAAACCACCAGGGGCTTTTCTGTTAAAGGAATTAGTTTTAATAAAGAAGCGAGCGCTTGCGAATTAATATCTTGAATGACCGCTTCTTTATTGAGTATAATAATATTTTGAAGCGAACTTGTATTAGGTAATGCGAAAGCCATATCTCCAATGGACTCAAAAAATAGTCCCGCTTTTTCTAAACTTGCTTTTACGAGTTCTTTTTTACCAGGCCTTGCACGAATAAATAATAAAGGTTGTTGTAAATGAGAGGCGGTGAATTTTGGAATATCAATGGCTGAAGAAATAAAATTTTGCAAAGGAAAAGCTTCACTTAATTTTCTAAAATATTCGTAACAAATAGCGCTAATGCTTTTACGATCCTTACTGCCGTGTTTTTTATTGGCAGCGAAATATGTTTTTAAATACAAGGCAAAAGGCGTGGGCCCCTCGTATTCTCTCACTAATTTATCGGCTACGTTCTGATGTGAGTGGTGGTATTTATCAATTGTCATTTCCAAATGAGTGCGGGTTGTTTTTGGGTGCTGCAAATATCCGTTTAAATGCGCTAAATTTAGCCCTAAAAGAACAAAGGAATGAAGGTAGATCTAGTAGCTAGTGGATTATATATAATATACTGATAATCAATTATTTATGTATAATTCCCTTTTTTTTCGATTTTAATTTTAATTATTTGCTTAAGTACCTTACCTTTGCCCTCCTGAAAATTAAATAGTACATGGCAAATCATTCGGCTACCAAAAAAGATATTAGACAAGCAACTAAACGTCGCGATAGAAACCGTTATTATGGTAAAACTACCCGTAACGCTATTCGTGAATTAAAGATCGTAGAAGATCAAAAAGTATACGACGAGAAGTTACCTAATATCATGTCTCAAATTGATAAATTAGCTAAGCGTGGCATTATCCACAAGAACAAAGCGGCTAATTTAAAAAGCAAATTAGCGAAGCATACTGCTGTTAAAGCAACTCCTGCTAAAGCAACTGCTACTAAAGCAAAAGCTTAAATAAATAAACTAGACAATAACTTAACTAAGTTATAAAGCTATTATACCCATCCCGCTCCGAGCATTCGGAGCGGGATTTTTTTTATGTATCTTCGCCACATGACTGAAAAAATCCTCATCCTAGACTTCGGAAGCCAGTACACACAGCTTATAGCACGTGCTGTAAGAGAAGCGAATGTGTATTGCGAGATCAAGCCCTTTAATACTACCATTGAATTTGATAGTACGCTAAAAGGTGTCATTTTAAGCGGCTCTCCTGCCAGTGTTAACGAAGCCGATGCCCCCAATGTTGATATAGAAGCTATCCTCGCTAAACTGCCTGTTTTAACCGTTTGTTATGGGGCACAATTAAGTGCCAAGAACTTTGGTGGCAAGGTGGAAAAATCAAATAAAAGAGAATACGGACGCGCGCAATTACGCATCCAAAAAGAAGATATTATATTCAAAGGAATTGCTAATAACAGTCAGGTCTGGATGAGCCACAGCGATTCCATTACCCAACTGCCCGCAAATTTTGAACTCTTAGCCGATACAGAGAGCATTCCTGTAGCAGCTTTTAGAAAAAAACAGGACAACGGGAACAGCCTTCACGGATTTCAGTTTCACCCAGAAGTGTATCATTCTACAGAGGGCAAGAAGATGATTGAAAACTTTTTGGTAGGCATTTGTGGCTGCCAGCAAAATTGGACCCCTTCATCCTTTGTGCAAGAAACGGTTGATAAACTTAAAGCTCAGATTGGAGATAGTCATGTTATTATGGCCTTAAGCGGAGGGGTGGATAGTACGGTAGCCGCTACCCTTATTCACAGAGCCATTGGGGACCGATTACATGGCATATTTGTAGACAATGGCGTACTGCGTAAAAATGAATTTCAAGACGTTTTAGACATCTATAAGACCCTAGGATTAAATGTAACAGGAATTGATGCTAAAGATATGTTCTATGATGCCCTTGCAGGCAAGTCTGAGCCTGAAGAAAAGCGAAAAATTATAGGAAAACTATTTATAGATGTATTTCAAGTAGAGGCTTCTAAAGTATTGGAAGCTAAGTTTTTAGGTCAAGGAACAATTTATCCTGACGTCATTGAGAGTGTAAGTGTACACGGACCTTCTCAAACCATCAAATCTCACCATAATGTGGGCGGTTTACCCGACACCATGCACCTTCAATTGGTGGAACCCCTTAGGTATTTATTCAAAGATGAGGTTAGAAAAGTAGGCCTTGAACTAGGCATACCTGCTAATTTAATTAATAGACATCCTTTCCCAGGACCAGGACTGGCCATTCGTATATTGGGAGATATTACTAGAGAAAAAGTGGCCCTTTTACAAGCAGCCGACCATGTATATATGAATGCCTTAAAAGAGTTTGACTTATACTCTAAGGTATGGCAGGCCGGTACTATTTTACTACCTGTTAAAAGCGTGGGTGTAATGGGAGACGAAAGAACCTATGAATTTACAATTGCCCTAAGAGCAGTTACTTCGGTTGATGGGATGACCGCCGACTGGGCGCACCTACCTTATGAGTTTTTAGCACATGTTAGTAATGCCATTATCAATGAAGTGAGAGGTATAAATAGAGTTGTTTACGATATAAGCTCTAAACCCCCTGCTACCATTGAATGGGAATAAATTTACTTAATTTATTTTAGTATAAATTATTGATTTACAATAATTTACAAATACTAATTCAACTTTTTCTTTAAGCTTGTTATCTGATCTTGCAAGTTATTGACTACACCTGCTAATTGATCTACATTCCACATAGGTTGAGCACCTGCTTTATGTATGATATAGACAGCTTTCCATATCTCTACAATATCAGTGGCATTTACTTGATATGGCTCGTATAAAGGATTGTCGCTCAACAAAGTAAGCCTATCTCCATTTCCTTCTTTTGACCTATCATCGTTGGTAATAATACGCTTATACACTACCCCATCTGAATTGGATACTACGATATATGTATTGCTATTTTTAACCTCTTTAAAGCTAGCTACCTTCTCACCCACAATAACACTGCCACTTGGGGTGGGTAACATACTATCTCCTATGATTTCAAAAGCACGGTAGTCGCCTGGTGCCAACATAGGTAAAGTGAAAGTATTTAACTCGTCCAGGAATTCAGGGTCTGCGTAGCCTGCTAAATAACCCGCTGCCGCCTTCACAGGTACAAAGGGAACAATAGGTGCTAATGACTTTGATTTATCCGATTTAAGGGAGCGCCTGCGCTCCAGATAACTATTACCTGAACTGCCTTCTCCATCCCCATCCATAGACCCCGTTAGGGATAAGTCTTGGAATAGGAACTGCTCCAAATTAATGGAGAATAGAGCACAAATAGACTCCATTACTTCGAGCCTTGGTTCTGCACGCTCTTCTTCATAGGCGCCTACTAAAGAACGCTTAATTTGAAGCTGATTGGCCATTTCTTCTTGTGTCCATTCGCGCTGCTTTCTGATGTATTTTAAATTCTTTCCTGCGTATGACATAACTAATTATTTTAGTGCAATTTACTAATATTTTTAGTATTACCAAATTATTTCATACTTATTTTTAGTAATTTTTAAAATAAATCCATATCTGAAAATAATAAGTTCAGCCTTTCCCCTTTAGGCCACCCTTTTCTCCAAGCGGTAACTTATTTTGTTGCAAGACCCGTAGTTGGTAACTTGCAGTATGGCAAAGAGTAAAACAGAGAAACCCGTTATATTAGTTACGAACGATGATAGTATTAGCGCCCCAGGTATTAAGGCGCTTGTTGAAGCAGTAAAGGACCTCGGCAAGGTAATTGTGGTGGCACCCGATAAACCTCAGAGCGGTATGGGTCATGCCATTACCCTTGGCCATCATTTAAGATTACAAAAAGCACATATTGTAGATGGCGTTGAAGCCTATACTTGTAGTGGTACACCAGTGGATTGCGTAAAATTAGCAGTAGATAAAGTATTACATCATAAGCCTACTATTTGCTTAAGTGGTATTAATCATGGAGCCAACCACTCTATCAATGTGATTTACTCAGGCACTATGTCGGCGGCCTTAGAAGCCTCTATTGAAAGTATACCTAGTATTGGCTTTAGTCTTTTGGACTTAAGTATTGATGCCGATTTTACTGCAGCCAAACATTATGCGCGTATTATAGTTAAGCAATTACTAGCCGATAAAAAATTAGATAAGCATTTATGTTTGAATGTAAATATTCCTAAAGTGGCTACCAGCTTAATCAAAGGAATTAAAATTTGCAAACAGTCTTATGCGAAATACGATGAGAAGTTTGTTGAAAGAACCGACCCTCATGGAAAAAAATATTATTGGCTGGCTGGTGATTTTATTATAAATGACAAAGGGCAAGACACAGATTTATATGCTTTAGAAAAAGGATATGTTTCTGTGGTTCCAGTTCAATTTGATATGACCGCCCATCATATGATAGAAAAGTTAAATTTATGGGAACTTTAAAAAAGAATATTTTCATTGGCTTTTTAGGATCTTTAGTAGCAACTATTGTGGGTGCTTTTTTATATTTAGAACACATTTCAAGAGTTGATTTTTACGAAACAATTGACCTAATCCACGAGGGTAAGTTATATGGAAAAGTATTGTCTATAGCTGCCATACCAAATTTATTTATTTTTTTTATTTTTTTAAAAAAACAACAAGATAGTAAAGCAAAAGGAGTGTTATTAGGAACTATTTTAATTGCTCTTACTACGCTATTTTTACAATTTCTATAATACACAAAAATGAAATATTATATCATTGCAGGTGAAGCTTCAGGAGATTTACACGGTGCTAATTTAATGAGAGCATTGTACAACGAAAATCCAAATGCAACCATTCGTTTTTGGGGTGGAGATTTAATGCAACATACAGGCGGAACACTGGTAAGTCATTATAAAGAAAGAGCTTTTATGGGTTTTTTAGAAGTAGTAATGAATCTTTTTAAAGTGTTGAGTTTTATTAAATTGGCTAAAAAAGACATTGCACAGTTTCAACCAGATGTGATCATTTTCATAGACAATTCTGGTTTTAATTTACGGGTTGCAAAATGGGCCAAAAAAAATGGTTTTAAAACCAACTATTATATTTCTCCTCAAGTTTGGGCAAGTAGAGCCTCTAGAGTTAAAGATATTAAAAGAGATATAGATAATATGTTTGTAATTCTTCCTTTTGAAAAAAAATTTTATGAAAAGTATAATTACAATGTATCGTTTGTTGGTCATCCGTTAATCGATGCAATTGCTGAAAGAAAAAAAGTAGATGAGCTCGCTTTCAGACAAGAGTATGCATTGACAAATCTACCCATTATTGCTTTGTTACCAGGAAGTAGAAAGCAAGAGATCACTAAAATGCTGTTGGTCATGTTATCGATAGTTGAAGACTTTTCTGAATATCAATTTGTAATAGCAGGTGC
>CALDSE010000080.1 GCA_937911175.1 uncultured Sediminibacterium sp. | reverse complement strand
ACAGCATCAAAATCGGGTTCTTGTTTACATGCACTCAATAGTATTAAAAGGGAAGCTAAAAAGCTTATATATAATTTCATTTAAATAAATTTATGCGCTTATTTTAAAGCTGGGTCGTTCTCTTTTTTAAGAAAATCGGCGGCTGAAAGTGAGCTCGATTCCCAATTTAAAAGTGCCTCGTTGGGTACTTTTTCAATAGGCGTATGCCAGGAGCTTGATGTTTCATTATAGGCTAAATTGGACTGGGCACTATAGCAAGAAATAATGGACCATCTTGGGCTATTGGATAAGTTGGCTTCAGAGCGGTGTAGTATATTACTATGAAAGAAAAGAGCATCCCCTGGTTCAATTTCAACGTAAACTAATTCCATAGTTTTCAATGCATTGTCTACCATGGTTTGGTCTGCACCCACTTGTTCTCCTGCAAAACCATGGTTCACCCTTCCCAATTTATGAGAACCTTTTATAACCTGAATACATCCATTTTCTTTATTGGCAGCAGTAAGTGCCACCATTACACTTACCAGCTGGTCGGGAAACATAAACTGGTTTTTATACCAGTAACCATAATCTTGATGCCATTCCCAAGCACCACCAACTTTAGGTTCTTTTTGCATGAGCTTAGAATGAAAATGACAGACAGGTGCATCGCTGTCCATTAATTTAGCCACTGAATCCACCATTTTTTCACTTCTCGTTAAATAACCAAACACATCATTACCTGGCGTGAACCATAAAGAAAGTCTGGTTTTTTTCCCTGTTTGATCGTTTAAGTCCAAGGCATTCTTCTCCATAGCCTTATCCTCCAAAGCAGTGGAATACATTTTGTCTACTTCTTGTGTAGAACAAAAGTTTTTAACAATGATATAGCCATCTCTGTGGTAGGCTGCAATTTGTTGAGGATTTAGTAATGAAGACATATGGTAAATATATAAAATGATTATTAAAAAACTAACTCTAATGAAGTAGTTGAATAAAGATTATGAATGAAAAAAGTTTTGATTTCTAAATATACAAAAACTTTATAAAGGAAATAGTGACTAGACCCATTTTTTATTTAAATTGAGGAGTGAAAAATTCATAAAAAAAGAGAAATGAAAATAACGAAAGAAGCAGTTGAGCTTGCAGCAAAAACCATTGAACCATATATTCACCGCACACCTGTACTTACTAGTAAAAGTATTAACGAATTAACAGGCATTGATTTTTATTTTAAATGCGAGAACTTTCAAAAAATTGGGGCCTTTAAAATTAGAGGTGGCATGAACGCCAGTTTAAGTTTAAGTCCTGCTCAATTAAAAAATGGAATTGCTACACATTCTTCAGGCAATCACGCACAGGCCTTGGCCTACGCCGCGAAAACTTTAGGCATTCAAGCATACATAGTAATGCCAAAATCATCGCCTCAAGTAAAAATAGATGCCGTGAGAGGTTATGGTGCCAATGTTATTATATGCGAATCCAACCAAGCAGCCAGAGAAGCAGCCTTAGAAAAAATAGTAGCTGAAACGGGCGCTGAATTTATTCATCCTTATGATGATTATAGAGTTATTACTGGACAAGCTACTTGTGTAAAAGAATTAATAGAAGAAGTACCCGACCTTGAAATTGTTATTACACCAGTAGGTGGGGGTGGTTTACTTTCAGGCACTTGTTTAGGTGCGCAATTTTTTAAACCAAGTTTAAAAGTATATGGCGGAGAACCAGAAGGAGCAGCAGATGCAGTGCTAAGTATTCAATCAGGGAAAGTTGAAAAAGCCCCTTTTATAAATACCATTGCCGATGGATTATTAACCACACTCAGTGAACAAACCTTGGCTATTATTAAAGAACATGTAACAGACATACTCTTAGTTTCTGAAGAAGAAATTATTGCAGCGCTTAGATTAATTTATGAAAGAATGAAAATTATAGTAGAGCCAAGCTGCGTGGTTCCTTTTGCAGCAGCGATGCGCAATGCCCATTTATTCAAAGGAAAAAAAGTAGGTATTATTTTAACGGGAGGTAATGTTGATCTTACCAAATTTGGCAGTTGGTTTCCCCCAAAAAATGATTCGTTAAGTTAGCTTACGAAATAATGCTTATTCTAAATGTTTGATAAGCTCGGTCTTGCTCCATTTTTTAGTGTCTACTATCCAAGCACCTGTATGCTCTGAAATATTCATAAGAATATCCCAGGCCTGTGCCATTAAACTTTTTTTAATGGCTGTGTTTTTAAAACTTTTATCTAATTCAATCTTGCCCACCATTTCTCCATTCAATAAGTAGGCAGTTTGATTAAATATCTTGCCCACTACTTTATTGTTTTTACCAAAAAAACAATCACCAATTAATATACCAACTACTTTTTCTTGCGCCACATCCAATATCATCATATTTTGAATATAAGCAACCGTTTCTTTGTTTTGATTTTGGATTAAATACATAATGTGTAAATGATTGGTTTAAATAAAGTATTAAGCTACTTGATTATATGAAATTTTTTGCATTAATAAATTCACAATCTCTTCTGTTGAATGGGTTAATGTAAATTGAGTTTTGTTTTCAGCCTGCACCCATTCAGTAAATACTTGATTAAAGTTTTTATCTATTTTTTTAATAACAGTAACACCTAATTTTTGCATCGCAGCTCCATTACACTCTTGTTCAAAATGATTTAAAATAGGAATGCTTAATAGTTTCTTTTTCAAATACAAGGCCTCTGCTGGTGTTTCAAAACCACCCGCTGTTATAATACCGTGACATTGTATTAAACTATTAGTGAATGTTTTATTATCAATAGGAAGTAGTGTTAAATTTTTATATTCCGTTACTTGTGTAACTTCTTTTGTAAAAACTTCAAAATTAAATTTTGACTGTGTCAATAAATAAGGGCTTAAAAAAGCAATTGAATACTGAGGTAAATAAACAGTGATATGCCCATTGTCTATAGGGAAAGCATTAATGATTTCGTCTTTGATAATAGGATTGTAAATATTTTTATCATAAGATTCAAAATGTAAGCCCAAGTAATCTGTACTTTTTACAAATTTATTCAAGACCCAATTACCTAAAGGATTAAAGTTCGATGCTCTGGGTGTTAACTTGCTTTGAAAACTTGCTTGGTGTCCAAATTGAATGCTTTTTTTCTTCTTCAAGGTACAAGCCAAAGAGGTAATGAATTCAAAGTCATTAATAATGACATCGTAATTTTCAATGGGTAAGGCCTTGGCTTCTTTATATATATTAAAACCTAGTGATTTTGAAATTTTACCATAATCCATTCCGCCCGTATTTTTATAATGCAGGCTAATGCCATTACTTTTATATTTTATAGGAAGTGGTGTTTGTAATTGCGCATTGGAACCACTCAGAAAAAAATCAACTTCTCCATGTTTTTGTAAATAGGGATACAATTGTTCCGCCCTACTAATATGACCATTGCCTGTTCCCTGTATTGCGTAAAATATTTTCATGAATGAACTTAATTACATGGACACTTGAAATGCCACTTCCTTGGTCATTACACTTAACTCTTCTCTTAAATTGATAATTTTATTTTTCTTGATTCCCTTTTCTTCTTCAAATTGTTTAGGGTCATAATGATATAAGGTCCAAGCATTATCATAATATTCTAAGGAAGTTAAATTCTCTATCCAATCGCCACTGTTCAAATAGGTAACGCTACCTTTATCAGTAGTCACTACACGCTGTTGTGGCTGATGAATATGACCACAAATAACATATTGATAGTTATTTTCAATGGCTAATTCTGCTGCTGTTTGTTCAAAATTATTAATCCAAGAAACTGCTTTTTTTACCCCATTTTTTACACTCTTACTCAAGCTCATTTTTTCCTTCCCCATTAATTTTAAACTCCAGTTCACCAAACTATTAATAAGTATAAGTAAATCATAACCATAGCCGCCCAATTTTGCTATTATTTTGGCGCCGCCTTTAGTAGTTCTGTCAAATACATCCCCATGAAATACCCAATTCTTTTCGCCATTAATTTCAAAAACAATCTTATCGGTTAATTGAATATTGCCCATCTCAAAGTCGGCATATTTACGCAAGGCTTCATCATGGTTGCCTGTAATGTAAATAACCTTGGTATCCTTACTGGCCATGCTAAATATTTGCTTAATCACCGCCATATGGCTTGCTGGGAAATAGCGCTTGTTAAACTGCCAAATGTCTATTATGTCTCCGTTTAGAATGAGTGTCTTTGGCTTAACACTTTTTAGATAATTTAATAATTCTTTCGCCTGACAACCAAATGTGCCTAAATGCAAGTCGCTGATAATGCAAATCTCCATTGGCCTTTTGTCCATGGGTAGTAGTTTATGTAAAAAACGACTATTCCTATAAATTCAATATGTCGGCATTATTAACTTAGTATTACCAAATTGTAACCAGAATGTTACTAAACAGATCTTTGCTAATTTTATAGCTTAATTTTACATTGAAACTACGATACCGATGAAGAACAATTATATTCCTAGAGACATTAGCTGGCTTAGCTTTAATGCCCGTGTTTTACAAGAAGCCAACGATCCAAGCGTTACCTTAAAAGACAGAATTCGTTTTTTAGGCATTTTCTCCAATAATTTAGATGAGTTTTTCCGTGTGCGTGTGGCTACCCTTAAAAGAATGGTGGAATTAATTGACAAAAAGAAATCACTGAATATTGATATTTTAGAATCGCCTAATTTAATATTAGACGAAATTCAAAAAGTAGTACTGAAGCAACAAAGTGAGTTCAATCGTATTTGGAATAATATCAACAAAGAATTAATTAAAAGAAAGGTTGTTATCATTAATGATAAAAAATTAAATCTTAGTCAAAAAATATTTGTACGCAACTACTTCGACGATGTAGTGCGTCCTTATATTATTCCTTTGATGATTGAAAATTTACCTGAGCTCCCTTATTTACGTGATAAGAGTTTGTACTTAGCTATTGTCATGAGAAATAAGCAAAACGCTTACCATGAAAAATTTGCTTTAATTGAAATACCTTCTAAGTCCATTGGTCGTTTTGTGATTCTACCTTCTTCCAAAGGAACCAATGCCATTATATTATTAGAAGATATTATTAAGTTTAATTTACCCATTATATTTTCGCATTTTAAATTTAATCATTTTGACGCCCATGTATTTAAAATTACCAAGGATGCTGAAATTGATTTAGACCAAGAAGTAGGATTAAATTTTGTAGAAAAAATTTCTAAGGGTGTAAAAAATAGAAGAAAAGGAAAGCCAGTTCGTTTTGTATACGACAAAGAAATGAACGCCGAACTATTAGACTACTTAATACAAAAATTACAACTTACGCGTAAAAGCAGTATTATTCCAGGAGGGCATATTCACAACTTCCGTCACTTCATGGACTTTCCTGATGTACTTGTAGAAAAACAAGAAAGACCTAAACCCTTTCCACATCCTGCCTTTAGAAATAAAACGCAAGTATCTGAAGTGATTTTGAAAAAAGATGTGATGCTTCATTTCCCTTATCACAATTACGACCCTGTAATTGATATGTTAAGAGAAGCTGCTATGGACGACGATGTTATCTCCATAAAAATAACCGCTTACCGTTTAGCTAGTAATTCTAAAGTTATTAATGCCCTTATTAATGCCGCTAGAAATGGTAAAGAAGTGACTGTATTTTTAGAATTAAAGGCAAGATTTGATGAAGAAGCGAATTTAGAATGGAAAACCTTGATGGAGGAAGAAGGCGTTAAAGTGTTAGTGGGTATACCTAATGTGAAAGTGCATGCTAAAATATGTATTATTCAAAAAAGGGTTCAAAATAAACTAGTGCAATACGGTTTTATTAGCACAGGTAACTTAAATGAAAAAACGGCAAGGGTTTATGCCGATCATTGTTTATTAACAGCCAATAAGGCCTTATTAATGGAGGTGAATAAAGTATTTACTTATTTATCTAATTGGCAATTAGGGGACAAGCCTATTGAAAAAACAAAGCACTTATTAATTTCTCCTATTAGTATGCGTAATAGTATTATGCAATTAATTAATGAAGAAATAAAATTTGCTAAACAAGGGTATCCTTCTCAAATTACAGTTAAACTTAATTCATTAAGCGATCAAATTTTACTAGACCAATTGCATAAAGCCATTAAAGCTGGTGTAAAAGTGAACTTAATTATTAGAGGTATACTTACCCTAAAAGAAGGGATGGAGAAATCAAAAAATCCTATTAATGCCATTAGTATTGTGGATCAATACCTAGAACATGCGCGTGTAATGATATTTCATAATAAGGGAAAAGAAAAAGTATTTATATCAAGCGCCGATTGGATGGTAAGAAATTTAGACCACCGCATTGAAGTAGCCGTTCCTATTTTAGATGTAAAAATAAAAAAGGAATTAATTGATATAATAAATATTCAATTAAAAGATAATCAAAAAGCAAGGATTTTAGATTCAGATTTAAACAATAATTATGTACCTTCCCTTAGAATGAAAAAGGTGAAATCTCAGGTAGAAACCCACCATTACTTAATAGGAAAAAAATAGAACAAAATTGATACTCGCAGCTATAGATATTGGAAGTAACGCAGCAAGATTACTTATTTGTGAAGTCATAAAAAAAGGAAAAGAAGTCACTTTTAATAAATTAAACCTATTAAGAATTCCGGTTAGATTAGGTTTTGATGTTTTTGAAAAAGGGAGCATTGGCGGGCAGAAGAGAAGAATGCTTATTAACACTATTAAGTCTTTTAATAATTTAATGAAGGTTTACGAGGTGGATCATTATATGGCTTGTGCTACAAGTGCTATGCGTGATGCAGAAAACGCCAAAGAAATTATCAAAGAAATAAAGTCGGAAACAAGTATTGAAATTGAAGTTATTACTGGAGAATTAGAAGCGGAAATTATTTACGAAAACCATATTGCCGAATTTTTAGATAATAATAAAAGTTATTTATATGCAGATGTAGGCGGCGGTAGTACCGAACTTACTTTATACCATAAAGGAAAAGTAATTATTCAAAAGTCATTTAATATTGGAACCGTTCGTTTATTAACTAATAAAGTAAAGGACAGTACTTGGGAGGATATGAAAGAAACCCTTAAGGACTTGTCTAAAAAATACGATGATATCATAGGTATTGGTTCGGGCGGTAATATCAATAAAGTATATGCAATTGCAGGCGCCAAGCCAAGTAAATCATTGACATACGATGAAATCAAGGAGATTTATAAGCAAATGGAGCCTTTAACTGTGGAAGAAAGAATGAAACAGTATACTATTAAAGAAGATAGGGCCGAGGTTATTGTGCCCGCCTTGAAAATATATAATGCCATTTGCAAATGGAGCAATATCAATGAAATGCATGTGCCTAAAATAGGCTTGGCCGACGGACTCATTCATCATTTATATGATATGGTGGAGGATTAATTGTAGTATATTTAATTAACCTAAATATACATTGCATGAAAAAGTCCTTTTTCCTACTAATCGCGTTTGTTCCTTTTTTAGCCTTTGCGCAAACAATCGATTCTGCTTGGTTTGTCAATAACTATACCAAAACAGAAATTATGGTGCCCATGCGTGATGGTACTAAATTATTTACCACCATTTATGCCCCAAAGGATAATACAGAGAAGCATCCTATTTTATTAGAGAGAACGCCTTATTCATGTGCACCCTATGGTGAAAATATTTTTAGATCTTATTGGAATTCACCTAGAAAATACTTTTTAAAAGAAAACTATATTCTTATTATGCAGGATGTACGTGGTCGTTGGATGAGTGAAGGAAGCTTTGAAGATATTAGACCATATATCCCTAATAAAAAATCAGGCCAAATAGATGAAGCGACCGACACTTACGATGCCATTGACTGGATGGTGAAAAATGTAAAAAATAATAATGGCAATGTGGGGGTCTTTGGTATATCTTATCCTGGCTTCTATGCTACGCAAGCATCACTAAGTAATCACCCAGCTTTAAAAGCAGTAAGCCCGCAAGCGCCCGTAACAGAATGGTTTATTGGAGACGACTTTCACCACAATGGTGCCTTTATGCTTGCCGATGGTTTTGCTTTTTATGCAGGTTTTGGAAAGCCAAGACCTAAGCCTACCACTGTTGGACCCACAGGATTTAATTTCACCAACCCCGATAACTTCGATTTTTATTTACAAACAGGCGCCATCACAAATTTTACAAAATTGATGGGCGACAGTATTCAGTTCTGGAAAGATTTAATGGCACATCCTAATTATGATGAATTTTGGCAAATAAGAAATGCAAGAAAACATGTAGAAGACATTAACCCCAATATTGCCACATTAGTGGTGGGTGGTTTATATGATGCAGAAGATTGTTTTGGTGCATGGAATTTATATAAAGCCATTGAAGGCAAAGCGAAGAATAATAATAAACTAGTAATGGGTCCTTGGTACCATGGACAATGGGCAAGCAATGACGGTACTCATTTAGGCAATGTACAATGGGGTTCAAATACCAGCGAATGGTATGGTCAAAATATAGAACTGCCCTTCTTTAATTATTATTTAAAAAATAAAGGAAGCATTGATCAAATTAAAGAAGCCAATATCTTTTTCTCAGGAAGCAATGAATGGAGGCAATTACCAAGCTGGCCAGTGGCTGATATGAAAATGCAATCTTATTTATTAAGTAGTAATGGAAATTTAAAAGCAGGCGACAAAGCCAATACTGTAAATAGTTATGAAGAGTATGTGAGTGATCCTGCTAAACCCGTTCCTTATATTTCTGATAACTATATGATGAAAAGCAAGCCTGCCAGACATTACAGAGAATACATGGATGATGATCAAAAGTTCACTTCAAGAAGAACCGATGTATTGGTATATAAAACACCTGTACTAACTGAAGACCTTACCTTGGGTGGACCCGTAGTGGCCGACTTAATGGTGGCCATGTCTGGTACCGATGCCGATTTTGTCGTGAAATTAATTGACGTGTACCCAGATAATTTTGAATACGAGAATAATGATAAAGATTATTTAATGAGTGGCTACCAACAACTTGTTAGAGGAGAAATAATGAGAGGCAAGTACAGAAATAGTTTTGAAAAGCCAGAAGCCTTTGAACCGAATAAACCAACTGCGGTTAAGTTTACTTTACCAGATATTGCACATACATTCAAAAAAGGTCATCGCATGATGATTCAAATACAAAGTAGCTGGTTCCCGCTAGCAGATAGAAACCCACAACAGTTTATGAACATTTACGAAGCCAAGGATAGCGACTTTAAAAAAGCAACTATTCGTATTTATCATGATGCCTCTGTAATTCAATTACCAGTGTTAAAAAATTAAACCCGTAAATAAAAAAGCCTTCTTCTATTGCAGAGGAAGGCTTTTTTATTTTTTTAATTGAGTATAATTTTTTTAAGATCGGCTGTAAGGTTTTCAAATTCATCTGTGGCATTATTACAAAGAATAATAAGCGTGGCTCTATTTTCTAAAAAGCGTATAATAATGGTTTTGTAACCTGGGTTGTCTCCATTATGCCAAACAATATTTTCTTGGGGTCTTAACTCCCATCCAAAACCATAATTAGATATTTTCCCATTACTTAGTTTCATGGGCTTGAAAGCTTCTGCTAAAGCGCTAGGTTGTATTAATTGATTGGTATATAAAGCCTGATCCCATTTTAATAAATCTTCTACTGTAGAGCTAATTCTTCCAGGTCCTTTTCTATTGCCTAACCAAATTGTATAATTAGAGGAAGGGAAAGAGTCGGCTCTTATATAGGCATTTCTTTCTGGCACAAAAACATGGCCTAATGCAAAATTAGCAATAGCTGCTTTCTCTTCTAAGGTTCTTATTCCCGTACTTTTCATTTTTAATTTCTTAAAAATTTCTGTGGTGCAAAATTCAATAAAATCACGGTCACTTATTTTTTCTGTAATACTTGCTAGTATAACAAAGCCGGTATTACTATATAAATATTGCGAACCTGGTTCAAATAACGAAGGGGGTGCATACTTGTTTAAATAAGCAATGATATCTGTGTTATTAGCCACCTTCGATTTATCCCAATGCTCATCCATGATTGCTTGATAATCGGGAAGGCCACTGGTATGAGTGAGTAACTGTCGAATGGTAATGTTCTTATAGGGAATGTCAATGTATTTCTCTATTAATTCATCATACTGCAATAACCCTTTTTCATGCAGCATCATAATGGTCATGGCCGTAAACTGTTTGCTTACAGAAGCTAGTTCAAATAGAGTAGAACTTTCTAATGGGGTTTGATTTACATATTCAATATAGCCATTGGCCTTTTCATATTTTATTTTTCCTTTTTCTGCTATAAGCACTACCCCACTAAATTTATTCTTTGCTACTAAATTATTAATGGTAGCCTCTACTTTAGCATAATCAATTTTTTGGCCCAATGCATTGAACTGCGTTGCTAATAGCAATAGGAAAGCAGCAGAAAATATTTGGAGAAACTTTTTCATACAATATGAATATTAATTATAAAATAAAATAGGTTTTGAATACCTAACAAATTAAACTTTTTCATTCAAAATATGCTTAATTATGGCTAATTTTAAAAAATGACTATTGCCTTATTTCTTATTTTATTAATTATAGGTGCCGTCGTAGGCTATTATTCAGGACTCATTGGCACAGGAGGTAATATAATTCTCATTCCTGTTTTTGATATTCTATTTCATTATTTAAAAATTCCTGAAACAGAGGTTGTAAAATTTATGATAGCGCATTCATTTTTTATTACGGCCTTCACAGGACTAAGTGTTAGCTACAAACAATTTAAAGTTAAAAACTTGCATGTAAAAGAAGTCTTGTATATAAGTATAGCTGGAATGATTACCGCTTTTTTTCTGACTGAATTTATTAAAAATGGTAACTGGTATCATAAATCTGATTTCGACTTGGTGTTTTTTACTTTACTATTAATACTCGCTATAAGAATGTTGTTTTTTAAACAACCACCACCACCTGTATCAGATAACAATTTAAACAAACCTTATTTTCCCATTATTGGAATAGTGGCTGGGCTTATTTCTTCTTTATCAGGGTTGGGTGGAGGCATTATTGTAATACCTATTTTAACTGATATACTTAAAACGCCTTTAAAAAAAGCAAGTTCTATTTCTATTGGTGTAGTGGCCATGCTCGCACTGCCAATTAGTATAAGTTATTTGAGTATTGACGCGAGGTCAGCCATGAATCATGTCTTACCTATGCAAGTAGGTTATATTTCTATGTTTATTGCAGCGCCTGTATTAATAGGTGTATTCTCTACCACGGGTTGGGGTGTGCGTACTGCTCAAAAAACCGATCCCAATAAATTAAGGCTTATACTAGGTATAGTAGTTATTATTCTTTGTGCTAAAATGGTCTATGGGTTTATTGCTAATAGTTATACTTAAGTACAGAAATTTTACGCATCTAATTTCAGCAGTCTAAAAAAATCGTTTTCATTTAATTCAATTACCTCGCCTGGTTGCATGGAACCTATATGTATATCTTCAATACTTGTTCTAATAAGTCGAATACATTTATGATGCACAGCAGCCACCATTTTTCGCACCTGATGAAACCTACCTTCCGTTAATATTATTTCCAACCAAGAATTTTCTGCGTTTTTATGCAAGGGTTTTTCTACTGCAGCCAAATTTTTAGGGGTATCAAGAAGTTTAACCTTGCAAGGAGTAGTTTTAAATATTTGTCCATCCGTTGCGCTAATTTCAATGCCGCTTGCTAATTTATCAATAGTATCGGGACTCACTACATTTTTTACTTGTACTAAGTAGGTTCTATTATGTGGCACAGGACCTTGAAATAAAAGCTTGGTAATTTTTTTATTGGTAGTAAGTAATAAAAGCCCTTCTGAGTTTTGGTCAAGCCTTCCAATTGCATGTGTGCCTGCAGGGAAACTAAAGTTTAATTGATGCAATAAATTAACTTGATGTGTACTTACAAATTGAGAAACCATATTCACTGGCTTATACACTATAAAATATCGATGGGCTTGCATAGCAGCAAATTACTTAATATTGCATATGCAACAAGCTTCGAACGACCCTTTACATGGAAAAACCCTAGAATATATAGTCACTGAACTAGTGAAGTATTTCGGCTGGGAGGACCTTGGACAGCATATCCCCATCAATTGCTTTAATAGCAATCCCAGTATTCAATCTAGTTTAAAGTTTTTACGTAAAACGCCTTGGGCACGCACCAAGGTAGAGCAATTATATATTAGAACACTTCTCCCAGGTTCATAAATATTCCCCTTGACCCACCTTGCCCAATACCATAATCAATAGCAACATTGGTATTGGAATGCTTACTTAGTTTAATACGAATGCCTGCACCATAACCAGGTAAAAAATTATTTAAAGGTTTGCCTTGCATTTCAGAAACAGATTGCATATTAGCAAATACAACGCCTCCTAAAAATCCATTCTCTGTAATACCAAAACGATATTCAGATTCTGCAAACACAAATTTATCTCCTCTAAACCTTCCTAGTATATACCCTCTTCCAGTATTATTATAAGTATCTGCAGCGGTAGAGGGTAAATCTAAATAAGGTTGTTTTCCCTTAATGGTAAAAACATTATAAGACCAAAAAGCTAAAATATTTTTACTACCCATTGGAAAAGGAATATACTTTCTATAATCTAATAAAATAGACTGCCAGTTTTGATCGCTGCCTAAAATTTTGAGATTATTTCTATACACTAAATTAAAATAATTACTATTAGGGGCCGGGTTTGAAACTTGTTTTCTAGTATCGTATAATAAATTAAGTAGTACACCAATAGATGTAGACTGCTTTGTAAAACCATATTCAGTAAAGCCCACTATTGGCTTATTCAAGGTAGTGGTATCGGATATGTTCCAACGGTAGTCGATGTTTAAGCCAGGTCCAAAATATAAATTAGGTGCAATTCTTTTAACAATAGATTGATGTAATTTAATATAAGAGTAATCTAAATTGTCAAATAATTCCAAATCACTGCTACTTCCCAAACCAAAATCCTTTTGAGGAAATTTTAAATAGGCCCAGTTGGTATTAATATTATACTCGTTACTCTTTAACCAAACATTAGACACCAATTGAGCAATGACTTGTTTTTTTTGAGTATACTTTAATTCAGAAGAAACAAAGGAATGGTTGTCGGTCATTTTCTTGACAGGTAAAATAAAATTCGCATTCAATGAGCTAGCAAAACCAGTCGCTAAATTATATTCCACTGCAGGAATAAATGTAAACAGGGTTTTATTTTGTTTTGTGTCTTGACTGCGTAGCTTATTTACTTTAAAAACACGGTATAAACCATCCACAAAATCAACCATGGAGTCTAAACCTGGTTGTTTATACAAACCCAAAGTGAAAATATTTTTTTGATGCGTTGACTGGTGGCCTATTGTACTATCCTGCGCATTTAATGCTATACTACCCAATAAAGAAAGCAAAATTATTATGCTAATAAGACTCCATTTCATATGCTAATAAGTTGCTTCTAATATAATTAATTTGAATGTCGCAAAGGTAACTCAAATGCTTGTTAATTATTGCTTTCATTCGTTAATTAGTTGCCCATAGGCTTCTGTTTCAAACACTTACCTGCTTAAACCATTCAACCGCCTATGTAAAGGGTAAGCAAATTGTATAAAAATTCAAAATATTATGAATAGATTTACGATAGAGAATTCATCCATACTTAAAACCACAAAATCATGAGTAATAATCGTAGAAATTTTATTAAAAACATTGGAGGTTCCATGGCACTATTGGCTGTGGGCAATACTGCTAGTGCAAGTACGAATACAAGTGCTGCTTCAATTCTACATTCAAAAATTAAGGTAAGCGCCAACGATAAAATTAGAATTGGCTTGATAGGTTCTGGTATTATTGGACATTTTGATACCAAGACTGCTTTACAAATACCCGGTGTTGAACTTGTAGCAGTTTGTGACTTATACAAAGGTCGTTTAGAAGGTGCTAAAGAAACCTGGGGCAATCAAATTTTCACCACCCAAGATTATAGAGAATTATTAGCACGCAAAGATGTAGATGCAGTTTTAATTTGCACACCGGATCATTGGCATCAAAAAATTTCAATAGATGCGATGCGTGCAGGCAAACATGTGTATTGCGAAAAACCAATGATACAGAAAATTGAACAAGGTTGGGGTGTAATTAATGCACAAAAAGAAACAGGTAAAGTATTTCAAGTAGGAAGCCAGATGGCAAGTTCAGTGGGTATTTTAGAAGCAAAAAGGGTATTAGCCACTGGTGCTATTGGTGAATTAACGATGGTAGAATCTTTTTGTGATCGCTCCGATGCAAGAGGTGCTTGGAACTATTCTATACCAACAGATGCCTCTGCTGAAACAATTGACTTTGATACTTTCTTAGGGGCTGCTCCTAAAGTGCCTTTTGAAGCAAAGCGCTTTTTTAGATGGCGTAATTATGGTGCTTATGGAACTGGTGCTGCTGGAGATTTAATTGTGCATTTATTAACGGGTATACATACCGTAACGGGTGCAGTAGGTCCTGAAAAAATTATGAGTATCGCTGATTTAAAATTATGGAAAGATGGTAGAGACTCTTTTGATATTATAAATGCAGTGATGAATTATAAAACCACTGAGAAACATAATGCATTTCATGTGGTGACAAGAGTGAATTTAACTGATGGAGAAGGCAAGGGCCCTTTTGGCATTAAATTAATTGGAACCGAGGGCGTGATAGAATCCTTTGGTAATGACCTAGTGGTGAAAACCTTGAAAAGACGCGCTGTACCTGGTTATGGCGGTTACGATTCTTTTGATAGCTTCTCTAATAAACAAAAAGAAGAATTTAAAAAATGGTACCAGTCGGAGTATGGTAATGAAACAGAGGGTGGTTACGATATAGGAAAAGAAACTAAATTTGAAGCCCCTGCTAATTACGATGATAGACTAGACCACATGATTGTATTTTTTAACGCTATAAGAACAGGTAGCAAAATTTACGAAGACGCTTCATTTGGTTTAAGAGCCGCAGCTCCTGCCATTGCTTGTAATTTAAGTGCACAACAAAACAAACCTATTTTGTGGGATCCGATTGGAATGAGAATAGTGTAGTTATTTTTTATCTTCTAATGCGTATTTAACGAAGGCGAATTTTTTACCATCGGGCGACCATGAAGGAACGTTGATAGTACCCTGACCTCCAAAGAATGGCTCTGTTAAATCCTTAATAGTTTTATCTTCTAGGTTAACTAGTCTTAATTTCACTTGCTTACCAAAGGGATGCTGCTGTCCTTGATCTTCTATATAACTTATAATAATGGCTTGTTTACTATTAGGACTAATATGTGCAAACCAATTAGAATAATTATCAAAAGTCACTTGCTCTGGCTTTGATCCATCGGGACGCATTCTCCAAATTTGCATCTTGCCTGATCTAAAAGAATTCATATAAATATATTTTCCATCAGGGCTATATTCAGGACCATCGTCCAAACCTTCTGCATCTGTTAATCTTGTTTCTGCACCGCCATCGCTACTCATTGCATATACATCATAATTACCCCCACGCTCCGCACAATAAACAATGGTTTTTCCATCTGGAGAAACACCATGCCAATAAGAAGGTGTATTGTCCGTAAGTCTTATAGGACTACCTCCTTCACTTGCTACTTTAAAAATTAAGGAAGAACCTCCTTTAATAGAAGGCAGGCTGCTTGAAATAAACAAGGTCTTGCCATCAAAGCTATAGCCATGGTCGTTATTGGCATTCTTAATATCACCTGTAGGAAGCACACCTAATTTCTCCCCCTCAATGCTCACTTTTTCCAATATACCCGATGCATTTATTAATAAAAATTGACCGTCATGAGACCAATTGGGCGCCTCAAAATGCCTTTTTTCTTTTAGAACAAGTTCCGCTTTCCCAGTTTCAAGCGTATATATATACAAAGAACTAATGACTGATTTGCCTTCTGGAATTTGAGCATTCAGTTGAAGGGCTAAAAAGTAAAAGCATAGAAAGTTGAATAAAATTTTCATGGGAGTCATTTTTTGGTTAATACTTTAGACCTATGAATAAGATCATTTTTAATACTAATAAATATAAGTAAATTTACATCACTCTTTTAAAAAATAGTATGAACCGAAGCGAACAATTACAAGCCCTAGAAACCGATACTATTTGGGACATTATTATAATTGGAGGAGGGGCTACAGGACTAGGCACTGCACTCGACGCTTCATTAAGAGGATACAAAACACTGCTTATAGAAGGGCATGATTTTGCCAAGGGCACTTCTAGTAGGTCTACTAAATTAGTACACGGCGGTGTTAGGTATTTAGAACAAGGCAATATAAAATTAGTTAGAGAAGCATTACGAGAAAGAGGTTATCTATTAAATAATGCGCCACATCTAACTTCTATACAAACATTTATTGTTCCCGTATTTAGTTGGTGGGAAAAAATGTTTTATGGCTTAGGGTTGAAATTTTATGATTTACTTTCTGGTAAATTATCCTTAGGTGATACCCAAATACTTTCTAAAAAAGAAACGCTCAGTCACCTGCCTTCTATTAATGCCGAAAAATTAGCGGGAGGTATATTGTATTATGATGGTCAGTTCGACGATAGTGGGTTGGCTATTGAATTAGCGGCTACTGCTATTAAAAAAGGAGCTACGGTTATTAACTATTGCAGGGCAACGGGTTTTACAAAAACCAATGAAAAAATTACAGCAGTAGAATGCTTGGATGTACTGTCTGAAAAAAAATATACTATTAAAGCCAAGGCTATTGTAAATGCCACAGGTGTTTTCACTAATGCGGTGGTACAAATGGACGAACCTTTGCAAGATGATCTAGTTAGCCCTTCCCAAGGAATTCATTTAGTAATAGATGCAAAATTTTTTCCAGGCATTGATGCCATGATGATTCCTAAAACAGATGACGGCCGTGTATTATTTGCAGTGCCTTGGCATGATAAAGTAGTTTTAGGTACAACAGATACGCCTATTGATACTGTTTCATTTGAGCCAATAGCATTAGAAGAAGAAATAGAATTTATTATTAAACATATTAATAGATACTGCACTACACTCATTACAAGAGCCGATATTAATAGCGTTTATGTTGGCTTACGCCCACTAGTGAAACAAAAAACTCAAGTGAGTTCGGCATTGATATCGAGAGAGCATCATTTAACAGTGTCACCCGCTGGGCTTATTACTATTACGGGAGGCAAATGGACCACTTATAGAAAAATGGCCGCTGATGCTGTAGACAACGCCGCCTTTATCGGAAAATTAAATAAAGAAAAATGTACAACTGCTGAAACTAAAATAGGTGATGAGCTTGAAAAAGAAAATAGAATACAAGAAATTTTGAAACAGGATGCATCATTAGCCGAAAAAATTCATGCTAAATATCCATTTACAAAAGCGCAGATAGTATACGCCGTAAAATATGAAATGGCTATCTGCATTGAAGATATTTTAGCCAGAAGAATTAGATTACTATTTTTAGATGCTAGACTAGCCATAGAATTAGCGCCTATGGTAGCAAGTATAATGGCGCCTTATTTAGAAAAAGATAAAAGCTGGGAAGCAGCAGAAATTAAAAGCTTTACCCAATTAGCTGTTCAATATATTTTAAAATAAATTCAAAAATTATTTATAAATCAATTGCTTTATTCAAAAAATAAACAAGGGGCTTCATAGATTCAAAACAAGTAATTACTTTTTTAACTAGGTTTTTATTTGAAACATCGGCATCTCTAATTTCCATAGTGGCTACAAAGCTTTTTAATTTCAAAAATTCAATGGCAGGATTATCTAGCTCATAGCCCTTGGGCGGCCTTACTAATTTTTCAGTTTCTGTTAATGTGCCGTAATTAGTTTTAAATTTTTTCTCATTCACTATACCTTTAAATTCTTTAAAGCAATAATCAATTTCTTGTCTTAGCTTTTTTAATTCAGGTGCCATGGGCATCCATAAGCCACCCCCAATAAAACAGGCCCCTGGTTCTAAATGAAAATAATAACCAGCACAGTCAACTTTTTTAGCACCCTTGCTAAAGCTTGCCCCAAAATTAGTTTTATAGGGGTCCTTGTTTTTACTAAAGCGCACATCTCTGTTAATTCTAAAAACACATTGCTTGGGCTCTAAAAATTCAAGGGTTTTGTCTTTTAACTTCATCCCCTCAAGTACTTCGGCTACAAAGTCTAAATAATCTTGTTTTGCATTTTCATACTTTGGCCTATTTTTTTCAAACCATTCTCTATTGTTATTCTTTTTGAGTGCTTTTAAAAATTGTAGGGTACTGGGCTGAATCATAGGATATCTTTAATATAAAATGTTTGAAGTATAAGGACACCTAAATTTAATATAAGATTTTTAGATAAAATAAATAAATACTAAGGTTCTCAATAAATACTTTCTTAACTTTAACACTCAAATTAAAACTAAAATTAAATATATGTCTAATACCAAATCATACGCAGCATTAAGTGCTACCACCCCTTTAGAAGCTTATTCTTTTGACAGAAGAACCTTAGGTGAAAACGATGTTCAAGTAGAAATTTTATATTGTGGCGTTTGTCATAGCGACTTACATCAAGCCAAAGACGAATGGGGTGGTTCTATCTATCCCATGGTGCCAGGCCACGAAATTGTGGGTAAGGTAAGCGCAGTGGGAAGTAGTGTAAGCAAATTCAAAATTGGCGATTTAGCAGGTGTGGGTGTGATGGTAGATAGCTGTAAAACTTGTAAGAATTGTCAAGAGAGTTTAGAGCAATATTGTGCAGAAGGCATGACAGGAACTTATAATGCTAAAGAAAGAAACGGAACGGGTGTTACCATGGGTGGCTATTCAACACAAATAGTAGTTGACCAGCGTTACACCTTACACGTTTCTCCTAAATTAGACTTAGCAGCGGTGGCTCCTTTATTATGTGCAGGTATTACTACTTATTCTCCACTCGTTTTTGCAGGGGTAAAAAAAGGAATGAAGGTAGCTGTAGTTGGTTTAGGTGGACTAGGTCATATGGGTGTAAAGTTTGCCGTTTCTTTTGGAGCAGAAGTAACTGTAATTAGTACATCGCCTTCCAAAGAAGCCGATGCTAAAAAATTAGGCGCTACTCATTTTTTAATTAGCACCGATGCAGCTGCGATGAAAAAATACAATAGTTATTTTGATGTGATCTTAGATGCTATTTCAGCGAACCACGATTTTACGACTTATTTAAATTTATTAGCTACCAACGGAAAGTTAATGGTAGTAGGCCTTCCAATAGAATCTCCGAAAGTACAACCTTTTTCTTTAGTCACTAATAGAAGAAGTGTAATTGGTTCTTCTATAGGTGGTATGCAAGAAACACAAGAGATGCTTGATTATTGTGCCGAGCACAATATTGTATCAGACATAGAAATTATACCTATACAAGACATCAATGAAGCCTATACAAGAATGTTAAAAGGAGATGTGAAATACCGTTTTGTAATTGACTTAGCTAGTTTGAAAAGCTAATTTCAATATTCAGTATTAAACTGTTTTTTTAGGAGGAAGCGCAAAAGCAGTAGCCTCATGTGAGAAATTGCCATTGTGTGCACCATCGCAAAAAGGTTTGTTTTTACTTAAACCGCAACGACAAAGTCCAATCACTTCTCTGCCTGCTAAATCGTATGTATTTCCACTACGATCTTCAATAGTAAAATCGCCTTCCACTTTAATGGACCCGTTATTGTTAATTGTAATTTTAGTAGCCATTTTGATTTGTTTTAGGCTTCAAAAATAGGGCTTCTTGGCTTATTTTTCATGATTGTTTTAAATAGTTGGCCTAGGCTTTAGCTAGCTTAAACAAATTGCTCAAAACTCAGTTTTTACAAGTAAATTTACACCCGCCTAATTCGTAAGCCTTATTGATAATATAGCCGCCCATTAGGTAATACAGCTACCACTATGAAAGGATTTCAGTTTAAAACATACGAAGCTCCAGATCAATCGCCCTTTGATAAATTATTTGAGATATTCAAGGAATTGATAGTGCATACTTCTGGCGACTTTGACGAGGCCATTAGTTGGATGCGTGAATTAGACGTAGAATATAAATTAACAGACGAAAAGTATACCATTGACGATTTTATTGAAGACCTTAAAAAGAAAGGCTACATCAAACAAGAAATTAAAGATGGCGGCGGAGAGGGAGAAACAAAAATAACTGCTAAAACAGAAAGGGCCATTAGGCAAACTGCGCTGAATAATATTTTCGGCAATTTACAAAATGCGGGTAAAGGGAATCATAAAACAAAAACCTTGGGCCAGGGCGATGAAAAAAATGGAGAATTCAAAGAATTTAATTTTGGAGACAATATTGAAAATATTTCTTTAACAGAGAGTATTAAAAATGCACAAATTAATCATGGCATTGACTCCTTTAATTTAACAGAGAACGATTTAGTAGTAGAACAGACCGAACAAAAATCACAAATGAGCACCGTGCTTATGATTGATATAAGTCATAGCATGATTTTATATGGAGAAGATAGAATTACGCCTGCTAAAAAAGTAGCGATGGCATTAGCAGAATTAATAACCACGCGTTATCCTAAAGACACCATTGATATTCTTGTATTCGGAGACGACGCCTGGACTATTAGTATTCAAGAACTACCTTATTTAAAAGTAGGACCCTACCATACCAATACAGTAGCGGGTTTGCAGTTGGCCATGGATATTTTAAGAAGAAAAAGAAATACCAATAAGCAAATTTTTATGATTACCGATGGCAAGCCAAGTTGTATTAAAGAAGCCGATGGTAATTATTATATGAATAGCAATGGCCTCGACCAATACATTGTAGATAAATGTTATAGCCAAGCTAAGATGGCAAGAAAATTACATATTCCTATTACCACTTTTATGATTGCACAGGACCCCTATTTACAAAGATTTGTAAATGAGTTTACCGAAGCGAATCAAGGGAAGGCATTTTATACAGGCTTAAAAGGTTTAGG
>CALDSE010000079.1 GCA_937911175.1 uncultured Sediminibacterium sp. | reverse complement strand
TCGGCAAACTTATCTGGTTTTAAATCGCGTAAATGTTTTTGCATGCCCACACTTTCAAATTGGAAAGTGGCATTGGTTTCACCGCGTTGGTATAAATTAAAAGTTTTGGCATCGTCTAGTGGTATTAAATCTAAATCAATACTAATGCCATGATTTTGTTTAATTAATTCAAGTGCCGTTTTTAAAATAGACAATGTTTTTAATCCCAAGAAGTCCATTTTAAGTACACCGGCTTCTTCAATAACGCTTCCTTCAATTTGTGTTACCCATAAAGTAGAATCCTTGGCAGTAGCCACCGGCATAATTTCAGTTAAATCGCTAGGGGCAATAATAATACCTGCCGCGTGTATGCCTGTATTTCTAATAGATCCTTCTAAACGCTCTGCTTCATGTAAAACAGCGGCGCGTAAATCATTGCCTTTATATATTTCGCGTAATTTTTTTACATTGTCTATATCTTCTGGTTGATAGCCTTCTCTTTCTGCCAAAGATTTTTCACCTTCTTTCACCGTAAGCGGTGCATGTAAACATCGGTTTAATTCTGTGCCTGGTTTATCGGGAACTAGTTTTGCGAGTAAATTAGATTCAGATAAAGGCAAGTCCATTACACGGGCAACGTCTTTAATACTACTTTTAGCAGCCATGGTACCATAGGTAACAATTTGTGCAACTTGTTCCTTGCCATATTTATCTACTACATAGTCAATTACTTTTTGACGGCCCTCATCATCGAAGTCCGTATCAATATCGGGCATGCTCTTACGATCGGGATTTAAGAAACGCTCAAATAGTAATTGATATTTAATGGGGTCTATATTCGTAATTCCTATACAATAAGCCACCACAGAGCCTGCCGCAGAACCTCTACCGGGCCCTACAAACACACCCATATCTCTTCCAGCTTGAATAAAATCACTTACAATTAAAAAGTAACCCGCAAAACCCATGGTACGAATAGTGAATAATTCAAAATCGATACGCTCTTGTAATTCAGTGGTTATTTCAGGGTATCTTTTATGTGCACCTTCCCAGGTGATATGTTTTAATAATTCCCACTGGTTCATATTCGCTTCCTTATGAATTTGGAATTCCTTTGGAATAGGGAAGGCAGGAAGTAGAATATCTTTTTTTAAATTCAGTACATCTACTTTATCTACAATGGCATTGGTATTGTCAATAGATTCAGGAATGTCGCTAAATAGCGCTTTCATTTCTTCCTGTGTCTTAAAATAAAATTCGTTATTCGGAAATTTAAATCTTCTGTTTTTAATTTGTAGTTCATCGTTTACAAAATCGTCGAAACCCGGAGTGGCTTGTTTCTCTCCTGTATTAATACATAATAAAATATCGTGGGCATTGGCGTCGTCTTCATTAATATAATGACTATCGTTGGTAGCAATAACAGGCACTTTAAATTTTTTGGCAAATTTTAAAAGTTGCGCATTAATAATTTCTTGCTCCGGTATTTTATGTCTTTGAATTTCGATATAATAATCTTCTCCAAAAATATCCAACCACCATTTGAACTCTTTTTCTGCATTGGCCTCATCTTGTTTTAAAATAGTTTGAGGCACATAAGCACCAATACAACAAGTAGTGGCAATTAAACCTTCATGGTATTTTAAAATTAATTCTTTATCAATACGAGGGTACTTACTATACATGCCTTCAATAAAACCAAGTGAAGTAAGTTTAATTAAGTTTTGATAACCCACTGCGTTTTTAGCAAGCAGTACTTGGTGAAAGCGTTGGTCTTTAGCGTCCTTGGTAAATTGTTTGGCATGTCTATCTTTCACTACATAAAACTCACAACCCACAATAGGTTTCACCACAGGCGCTAGAATATCTTTTCCTTCTTTATCTTTTCCAATGACCTTGGTTTTTTTCCAAGCCTGACTTACAAATTTAAAGGCCCCAAACATGTTTCCGTGATCGGTAATGGCTAAAGCCGGCATATTATCGCCTATGGCTTTATTATATAAGCCCTCAATAGAAGCGGCACCATCTAGTAAAGAGTATTGGGTATGAACGTGTAAATGGGAAAAACTAGGCATTCGGATTTTGGGCTAAGGCTACAAATATCGTTAAAAACCAATGGCAAAATGGCCTTAATTTTCCACAAAAAAGGGTTAAAAATGGGGTAATTATTCCTTTTTAGCTTGACTTAACTTAACTTGCCTACGATGTTAAAAAACAAGCAATATCTATATATATGTATGGTGCTAGCAGCTAGCAGTTTAGCAAGCTGTAGTTCTCTAAAGACTATCTCTTCAAATGTGCAAGCAAAGGCGCAAAAAATAACGGCAAAAAAGCCAAGGCCAGTAGAAATTAATAAAGGCAATACTGCAGGGGGAGAAATTGAATTTTTAACGAATATATCGGTAACGCCGGGTAAGATTTATATAAAAAATGAATCGGATGGACTTAGTGCAGAACCTGTCACTACCAGTGCTACTAGTTATGAAAAAATGCCTTCTAATTTATCGGAGGTTGAAAAATTAAATTGGCTGCAATTAAAGTATTCTATTAAAATGGATATTGCGGTGGAGTCCATTATAAATATTCCACTACTTCAAAAAATAGATGAGTGGTGGGGCACACCTTATAATTTAGGGGGCAGTACCAAAAATGGAGTAGACTGTTCTTATTTTACCCTTGATGTAATGAAGGATATTTATAATGTAAATTTAAAACGTACCGCTGCTGAACAATACGAGCAGAGCACTAAAATTGAATGGAACGATTTAAAAGAAGGCGATTTAATTTTCTTTAAAGCCGATGGCAGAAGAAATATTTCACATGTAGGTATATACTTAGCGAATAATAAATTTGCGCATGCTTCAACAAGCCAAGGGGTAACTATTACCGACCTGGCAGATCCTTACTGGCAAAGAAGATTATATAGTTTAGGCAGGGTAGCTGCGCAGAACTAATAACGCTTCATTTACTCATCATCTTTCTTTAATTTACTAGCAAAAACTTTTTCAAATTTTTCTAGTTTCGGCCCAATTACATAACGGCAATAACCTTGACTTGCATTGTTATTGTAATAATTTTGATGATAGCTTTCTGCAGCATAAAATTTTGAAAAGGCGGTAATTTCTGTAATGATGGGTTTATCCCAAGCCTTTGCTGTAGTTAATTCGGCTTTATACTTTTCAGCTACTTCTTTTTGATGTTCGTTGTGAAAGAATATTACACTTCTGTATTGAGGGCCTACATCATTACCTTGTTGATTTGGTGTGGTAGGATCATGTGTTTTCCAATACACAGCTAATATATCATCTAAACTAATTTTAGTAGTATCAAATGCAATTTGACATACTTCGGCATGGCCCGTATTTTTATCACATACTTGTTCGTAAGTAGGGTTGTCTACAAAACCGCCGCTATAGCCGCTGGTTACTTTTACAACGCCTTCTAATCTTTGATAAATGGCTTCGGTACACCAGAAGCAGCCCGAGCCTAGGGTAATGGTTTCAGTATGGGTCATATCTATTTTTTTAGATTTTTTTTGTTTGGTTGGTTGTGCGCAAGCCGATAAGCATATTAAGGATAATGATAGCAAAAAGGCTTTATTTATTAGTTTCATAAGTAAGGGCTTGTCTTTTTTGTTAATTGGCATAATGGTTTATATCCAGTTCTAAATTATAACAAAATTTGCTTCCATTTGTTCTCATTTAGTTAATGTTTATTTAACTAAATTTGTGCACTATTTAGACCCTATGCGCGTATACCCCGAAAATGCCCTTACTCAATTAGAATTTGATAAAATCACCGCTATTTTATTAAACTATTGTCAGACCAATATGGGGGTAGAGCAGGTGAATGAAATGCGCATTCATACCCATCAAACATATATCGAAGTAGCCTTAAGACAAACCGAGGAGTTTAAGTTCATTAAACTAGCGAACCAATATTTTCCTACCGACTTTGTTTTGGATATTAGAAAAGATTTAAAATTACTAGGCATTCCTGGGGCACAGTTAACTGGAGAGCAGTGGTTACTGGTTAGAAAATTATGTGATCATATTCAACAAGTATTTAAATGGTTTGATGCAGAAAGGCAGATGGCTTATTCTAATTTATATGAAGTGGTGAAAAATGCCTACTATGAAAAAGCCATTATTGAATGTATTGATTTAATTATAGACGATAGAGGTTCTGTAAAAGACAAAGCATCTGAAGACCTTGCAAAAATTAGACATCAGTTATTTAAAAAAAGGCAGGAACTGCGCCGCATTTTTGAAAAAGTGGTGCAACGATTAGCAAAGTCGGGTTATACTGCCGATATAGATGAAAGCTTTAGCAATGGCCGTAGAGTAGTAGCTGTTTTTTCTGAATATAAAAGACAGGTGAAAGGTTTTTTACATGGAGAAAGTGATAGTCGAAAAACTGCATTTATTGAACCTGAAGAAACTATTGAACTGAATAATGAATTGTATGGATTAGAACAAGATGAATTAAAAGAGGTTCAAAAAATATTAAGGGCCTTAACCGCACAGTTGTCACCTTATTCATCTTTGATTTTAAACTATACTCAAATAATTGGAAGCTTCGATTTTATAAGAGCCAAGGCCTTACTTGCTATTGATATGAATGGCAATAGGCCCATGGTAAATAATAAAGCCATTACACATTTAATAGATGCTTATCATCCCTTGCTATACATATATAATAAGACATCGGGGAAGAAAACCATTCCTGTTAATTTAGAATTAGACGACGAAGCGCGTATATTAATTATAAGTGGACCTAATGCAGGAGGTAAGACGGTGTCGATGAAAACCTTGGGATTAAATCAAGTAATGTTGCAAAGTGGATTACTTGTGCCTATGAGTGCCACTTCACAAATGGGTATTTATAAGCAATTATTTATTCAACTCGGAGATACACAAAATTTAGCCTTTGAATTAAGTACTTATTCAAGTCATTTATTACACATGAAGCATTTTATTGAAAATGCCAATGGTAAAACTTTGTTTTTTATAGATGAACTAGGAAGTGGAAGTGACCCTCATTTAGGCGGAGCCTTTGCGGAAGTGATATTGGAAGAATTATCGAATAGGCATGCGCAAGGTATTGTGACCACGCATTATTTGAATTTAAAAGTAATGGCTAATCATAATAAGGGTATTATTAATGGAGCCATGCAGTTTGATGAAGTGAAGCTTGAACCAAAGTACCAGTTGGTCATAGGTAAGCCGGGTAGTTCTTATACATTCGCTATTGCAGAAAGAATTGGGCTACCAAAAAATTTAATTAATAGAGCTAGAAAATTAGTTGACGGCCATCATTTTGAATTAGATAAATTATTAAATAGAACGGAACAGGATTTGCAATTGGTACAAGAAGAAAGAAAAGAGTTACATAAGAAGTTAAAAGAAAATGATAGCCTGAAAACAGAACTTGATAAAGTGCTTCATAAGGAAAAGCATATTCAACAAATAGAAATTTTAAAAGAACAGAATAGGGTTTCTGAAGAAAAGTTTGCTTACTTGAAAGATATGGAGCGAAAAATAAAGCAAATAGCACTGGACTGGAAAAAGTCGGAGAAAAAGGAAGAAGTAATGAAGAATTTGTACAATTTACTTTTCAAGAAAAATGATGCAATTGTTATTAATAAATTGGCTAAAAAAGTTGACAAACATTATAAAGAAACAAAGCAACCTATAATAGTGGGTGCCATGGTGAAATTAAAAAAGAATTATCAGGTTGGAGAAGTGATTGGCTTTAAAGGCAAAAGAGCCATTGTGAAAATAGGGCAGCTTCCTATGAATATTGATGTAGAGGATTTAATGGTGGTGGAGAAAATTGAAGAAGTTAAAAAGAAGTAGGGAATAGAAGGTAATAGAAATATCACAAGAAACAACTGATATAATAATTTAAGCAAGAAGAAAACAATAATTAATAGCCTAAACTTAGAATTATGGTAATAGATAAATTAAGTGAAATAAATAAATACGCAAGCCTTCATCCGCGTTTTGTAAAGGCGATTGATTATATCGTAACCAATAATTTATTAATTGCAGAACCTGGCACGGTACTGGTAGACGGGGAAGATATTAAAGCTATTATAATGAATGGGAACTGTGTTTCTAAAGAAGAGTCGTTGGCGGGTTTTGAATGCCATAATACTTATATCGATATTCAAATTGTATTAAAAGGTGTAGAAACCGTGGGTTGGAGATCTAGAAAAAATTCTAGAGAACCTAAGGGTGAATACAGTGAAGAAAAGGATGTATTATTTTATGCCGATGCACCCACACTATTTTTTGAATTGCATGCTGGTATGTTTAGTATTTATTTCCCAGAAGATGTTCATGCGCCCATGATAGGGGAAGGGCCCATTAAAAAAGTGGTTATGAAGGTTAGGGTTAAATAAATCCAATAAAAATACTAGTTTTATTATATGAAAAAAGGAGCTGATTATATACTATTGTTTTTCGCAGCTATTTATTTAATAGTACATTTTATTCCCGATTTAGGAGGCGCCGATGTAATGGGGGCGCAGTGGTTGTATACAAGTATTGTGGATTTGGTAGTACTTGCCTATATTCTTATTAATAGAAAAATATATGCTGAAGCCATTTCAGCAGTTTTCAGTCATCAATTTACGCTTTTATATACTTTTTATTTTATTTGGGCACTCATTTCCATAAGCTATGCCATGAATGCCATTGAGGCCATTGTCTGTTTGGCAAGATTAGCAAGTACCTTTTTTATTTTTACAAATCTTGCTATACTATTATATAAAAAAGACATTAAGAATTACTATTTACCCCTAGCTATATTAATTACTATACTTCTATTCTTTGATGCTTTTTATGTGATGAGAACATTTAAAGAAGCTATAGGTTCTGAACTGGGTTCATTTAACCCGAATAGTGCAACAGGTAATAATGGGAATAAAAACGTGATGGCAGCAAGCCTAATCATTAAATTTCCTTTCTGCCTTTATTTTATTTTAAATACCAAAATACTTGGAAAAATATTTGGGGTAATTACCCTATTTTTGGGCTCATTTGCAATTTTTATTTTAAGTACAAGGTCTACATTTCTTTCGCTCTTAGCTATTATTTTAATATTTGCTATAACAACTTTATATTTTAGAAAGAAAGCAGACCTTAAGAATTCAATTATATCTATTGCTTACATATTAGTTCCTGTGATTTTCGCATTTTTCTTTTCTAATCTAGCCTTAAGCAATATCAACGAAGCATCTACTAGTGGTGCTGTAACAGATAGAATTCAGTCCATCCAATTAAACAACCAAGCTTCTTCCGGTCGTTTACATTTATGGGAAGGCGTCATAGATTATTTTTTGAAGCACCCTTTTATAGGAGATGGTTATGGTAATTGGAAATTAGCTTCCATTCCTTACGAAAAAGAATTTACCAATGACTTGTATGTTCCTTATCACTCACACAATGATTTTTTAGAAGCTGCTGCCGATTTAGGTATTGTAGGAGGGCTAGCTTATTTAGGTCTATTTGTAATAGCATTTGTATTTACCATTCAAGTTTGGTTTAAAGAAAAGTATAAAGACTATCGCCTTTTCACCACCATTAGTTTTATGGCAGTCTCTTGCTATTTTATAGATGCATTTCTGAATTTTCCTACAGAAAGAACTTCGATGCAGACCATGCTAACAATTTCTGTTGCATTATTATTTGCACCTGCATATTTAATTCAAATGGACCCCACTAAAAAACTTAAACAATTTAAGTTTATTTTACCTGCCTATATTATTATTGGATTTTTATTAATTGGTGGTTCCATCTTCATCAACAACCAAGTGTATGAGTCTTTGAAAGTGCAAAAATATGTGATGGGGGAAATAGATGCCGATCCTAAAATGGCTTTAGACGAAGTAAAGAGTGCTTTTCCTATGTTCCCTAATTTATCTACATCTACACTTCCTATTAAAGCCTTGGTGGCTAGGTATTATTTTAGAGATAAAATGTACGATGAGTCCATGCGTTTATTAAATGAAAGTGAAAATGTAAACCCTGCCTTGCATTACAACGACTTTATTAGAACTGCTATTTATGCTGCGAAGCAGAACTACGACAGCACCGCTTATTATGCTTATAGAGCTTTTTACAATTGGCCAAGGGCAACTTCTTATTATAAGAATGCCTTATTCGCAGCTGCTAAAAAGAAGGATACTGTAGAAATTAATAAAGTATATAATGTTTATAAGAAGTATAGAGATGGGGGCGAGGCCGTGAATCAATATTTAATGGCTATGTACGAAGTGAAGGGCGGGGCCGATAAAAACATGATGAATATTTTAGATAGCGCCTATGTTCATTTTCCAAAAGATACAGTACCACTTTTGAATGCTAAAAACTTACTATCTAGAGGAATTATGGGAGGTCAAGGTAGTGGGCAAGCAGTAGGAATGTCTAATCAATATTCTACAGACGGAGGGAAGCTATTTGCAAAAGGAAAATATACGCAAGCAGCGAATATGTATATAAAGGCAAGTAACGCAGAGCCAAATAATTATACGCATTATGAAAATGCAGCTATTTGTTATTACACGAATAAGAATTTTGAAAAAAGTATTCCATATTTCGATAAAGCAGCTTCTTTTTCAAATAATAATACAGGTAAGTCGGAGTTTTTTAAAGCCATGTCACTTGTATCCATGGGAAAAAATAGTGATGCTTGTGGGCCTTTACAAGCAGCTAAAAAGAAAAATTATCCAGATATAGATAAGTTCATTGCTTTATATTGTAAGTAAATTGATGAAATAATAACTCCCTATTAAGTGTGGAAGTTACTGAGTCTAATTCTATTAAGTAATACTTACTTAATAGAATTAAATCTATAGGGCCTTAGATAGGCATATTCAAGCTATAAGTTCCTTATTTTTAATATGTATTTAAATAACCATTTACCATTCTTTAATTAACCCAATGGATTCCAAAGTAATTATAGCAGACGACCATAGTATAGTGAGAATGGGTTTAAGTTCTTTAATAAAGCAATTTAATGTGCAAGTAGTAGACGAAGTGGCCACATGTAATGAATTAATGCAGGCACTTAAAAATGATACTTATACGCATTTAGTTTTAGACATTATTTTACCTGATGGGAATACCTTGGAAATTATAGAAAACATCAATAATTCATACCCTAAATTATCTATTTTGATACATTCCATGCAACCTATTGAAGTGTATGGTAAAATTTTGAAGAAGTATCAAATACATTCTTATTTATACAAAGGGGTTTCAGAGAATGAAATTAAATTTCATCTAGAGTCTTTTATTAAGTCGATACCTATGACAATGTCTAAAGTGATCGATAATGAAATAAACCCCTTTTCTTCATTAGCGGTTAGAGAATTAGAAGTTTTACATTATTTATTAAATGGCTATAGAACAAAGGAAATAAGTACCCTTTTGGGGCTTAAAATGAACACTATTTCTACTATAAAATCGGTTATATTTGATAAAGTAAAGGCGGAATCATTTACGCATCTTTTACAATTGGCACATGCGCATCAAATTAGTTATTAGAAATTTATTTTTAACTTTTTTGCTCCTACTAATAGGGGCTTCCTCTTTTTCACAATTACCTTATACTTTTGAGAGGCTCAATACAGAATCGGGATTACCTACTAATACCATTAAGGGCTTGCAGTTCGACGAAAAGAACCGTTTTTTATGGATTGCAACCGAGTCTGGTATTGTAAGATACAATGGGCACAATGTTCAGAGTTTTGGAGACCAACAAGAAAAATCAATATTAAGTAATAGAGTAGTCTACTTTACAATTGCTAATAATGGAAGTTTATTCGGCAAATTTGTAGATGCAACAAGTTTTACTATTAAAGAAAATGACGTAATTATAGGTAAAACAACTAGTATTGACAATAGTTTAAATGAATTTATTGAAAATAAGTATAATGTAAAATTGAGTAAAATTAAGACCATTTATAAAAGTCTTGATTTTAAAACATTTAAGATTAATAATAAAATACTTTCCATTAACGAGGACTACTTGCTTCACTTTAATAATACCTCGTTAGATACAATACTGTCTTTTGATAGTAAAGTCCAGAGCTTTCAAATAGGGGACAGGCTATACATCATTGATAAAAAAAATATTTTATCGGAAGTTTTATTAAATAATACTGCAAATACTTCTGGTAAAGTGCTTGTTAAAAAAGTAGATCATTCAGATAAATATTTTAAAATAGGCATAGATGTAAAGGTTTTTCAGGACCTCCCAATGGATGATGTTTTTATAATTATAGATAAAAAATTATATCGAATAAGTTTAATTGATAATAATTTTTCTTTTGAATTAATCTTAGACAATTTGCCTATATCTGAATATTACAAATTCGTTCAATTTGACAAAATAACACAAACAATTTATATAGGCACAGATAATAGAGGTGTTTTGGTTTGTAGGCCTAAATATTTTAATAGAATACTTCCAAATAATGCAATCCTGAATACGAGTACAAGCGCCTATGCACAGGTATTACTTAAAAATGGCAATATACAAGTAAATGATGGACCTATATTTGGTTCAGCCAAATTAACAAGCCCAATTATCTTTGATAAAAAATCTGAAACGAATACTTTTATTTCAAGCAAAAAGGTACTCTATTTTACCAACGAAGATGGCATTGTAGAATATGATTTAGTAAATAATAAGGTTCTTAATAAATTTAAAGATTTTACACGTAGAAATGCTTTTACAGAAGTTAATAATACAATGTATGCCATAAATGGTAGAGAAGTCATCAAAAAAAATAACTTAAATGAATGGATTAGTGTTTTAAAATTTAATTGGGTTCCAATAAATTTTATGGTGTTTGATGTAAAACAAGAAAATGCCCAAGAGTTATTAGTAGCTACTACAGATGGTTTGTATAAGTACAACCTAGAAAAAAATACTTTTAAGTTGTTTTTTAGGGATAAGTCAAAAGCTAATTTTAGGAGCATTTACAAAATGGATAATTATTTTTTATTCGGAACTTATGGTGGGGGCGTATATATGTATAAGCAGGGCACTATTAAAAAAATGCCCTTGGATCCTAATGGTTATTTGAAATATGCACATTGCTTTATAGAAGATGATGAGCATAATATATGGGCAAGTTCTAATAAAGGGCTATTTAGGTCGCCTAAACAATCCATAAAAGATTTTTGGAATTTTGGGCCTGGTAAAATTAAATATAGATATTTTGGAAAAATAGATGGGATTGATGTATTAGAAATGAATGGTGGTTGTAACCCTTGTGCTATTAAACTACCGAATAGGGATTTTTCAATACCAGGTATTGATGGTTTGATTCAATTTAATCCAGGTGATTTAAATAAACCCAATTACTTAAACATTAAACCTAATGTTTATTTAGATAAAATAATTATTGATGAAAAAACTACAAGTTTTGAATCCTTTAAATTACCGCTTTCTCGTAAAACAAAGAGTATCGATTTTCAATTAGGTATCTCTGGTATGTTATCGGAGGAAAATGTAGTTGTAGAATATAAATTTGCTTTAAATGAAAACTGGAAAAGAATTTCTATTAAGAACCCTAATATTCATTTAGATAAAACTTCTTTTGGTCAAAATGAACTTTATCTAAGGTGGAGAAATACGGCTAGTGATGAATTTGGGTCAATTGATTATCCTTTTTATGTTAATTATCCTAATGCAGTACATCCTTTAATGATCCTTTTTTATGTGTTAATAATTATATTTCTTATATATTTATACATCAAGATCAAAACTACTATTTTTCAAAAAAGGCAAAAAGAATTGGAAGCTGAAGTGAATCTAAAAACAAAATCATTGTTAAGTTTAAACAAGTATTTAACGGAAAGAAATCAAGCAAAGGAGCAAGTATTGGCTATTATGAATCATGATGTTTTAACACCACTTAAGTATTTGCATATGACTGCAAATAGTATGAGCGAAAAAATTGTAGATGCTGATTTAAAAAAGTCAATTCAGCAAATTGCCAGTACTAGTAAGGAATTAGAGTATTTAACTAGAAACATGTTAAACTGGGTAAAATTCGATAACACCAATAAATTATTAAACAGTCAAGAAGTAGATATTCATAAATTGATTTATGACTTAATTGATTTTATCACTCCATTTATAGAAGGGAAAGATATTAGTTTAGAAAATAAAATTCCTATTGATACAAAAATTAAAAATTGGCCAGAGGCATTAAGGGTATTGATGTATAATATTTTAATGAATGCTATTAAATCAACTGAGAAAGGGATTATTTCTATTTCTATAGAAGATAGTAAATCTGGATATATTATTAAAGTTCAAGATACCGGTGTGGGCATGAGTACTTCTATGGCTAAGTATTTAATGACAGGTAAGAGTAAAGATGAAGTGGAGCATTTGCCTAAGTATAAAAAAGGGAATGGGGTAGGCTACCAAATTATAAGAAATATTGTTAAACTAATGAAGGCGAAGTTGATGATAGAAAGTCAAGAGAATAATGGAACTACTGTAAGTATATTTTTTGTTAGCTAGATAACTAAAAATTAAAGAACCTCAAATATAGATGTAGTATGGTCATCCATTTGAAATTGATACTTTCCTTTTTTTAATTCACCAATGTATAAACAAGTGCGCTGAGTAAAACCAGCAATTTTTCCTTTCATAATTTCAGTCCCTCTTTCACATAAAATAGTATAACTCTTACTAACAAGTTGTTTATCAGAAAATATAATTTCTAAAATATCATCTTTTACTTTTTCTGTTATTTTTAACATTGCTTGGGGAATCATTGTTAATGCAAATTAGAAATATTTTAATATTTACAAATAGAATTATCTCTACTGAATATTCAAACACTAGATAATAGAGTTAAATCTATTGATTTTAATAGAATAGATTTAAATCTACGAATGTTTAAAACTATTTTAAATATTCTATAAGTTCTAGAATTCATTCTATGACATTAGTCATCTTTTTATAGAATTTTTGCAGATACTCTTAATCCGTATCTGAATGTCAATCGATAGATTTACAAGGCTTTATGCTCCGTTTTTTGTAATCCATGCTCACTCTGTTCGCTTTTGGGCATTAAAAAAGGGGCTAAAAGCCCCTTTTTTTGTTCATTCTGCGGAGAGTTAGGGATTCGAACCCCAGGACCTGTTACAGTCAACAGTTTTCAAGACTGCCGCATTCGACCGCTCTGCCAACTCTCCGCGGCAAATGTAGGAAGGGAAACCCAATTATGCAAAAAATACTTGCATTAATTGGGCTTAAACAAATGCGCTAATTTATTGACTACCATGTATCTTTACAAAAATGGTCTAGGTGAAAGAATTGTCGGCACTGAATGTGTTTTTTTGGAAGTATAGGTTTCGGTTTTTTACCGGAATTCTACTAGTCATTGCGACCAATTATCTTGCCGTTTTGGCCCCCCAAATTACCGGATATGTGGTGGGTTTGGTACAGGCTAAACTTCCTGGGGGTAAACCAGCCCCTTCCTTATACAATGAATTTATTGTAAACTGGATTAGTAATTTAAGTGCAAGCAACAATTTTAGTTTTGCTTGGTTAATTACCTTTTGTAGTGTTACCATACTTGTTTTAGCAATTGTAAGAAGCATTTTTATGTTTTTTATGCGTCAAACCATTATTGTCATGAGTAGGCATATTGAATTTGATCAAAAAAATCAAGTGTATGCGCATTATCAAAAATTAGATACTGAATTTTATAAGACCCATAGCACTGGCGATTTAATGAGCCGAATTACTGAAGATGTAAGTAGGGTAAGAATGTACACAGGCCCTTCAATAATGTATTTGATAAACTTGGTGTCTTTAATAGGTTTTTGTTTGTATAATATGTTTAGTAAAGATGTTCGCCTTAGTTTATATGTACTTGCACCTCTTCCAATACTTGCTATTACTATTTATTTTGTCAATAGTATTATTAATAAGAAGAGTGAAGAAATTCAGGGGCAACTTTCCGATTTAACCACCAATGCTCAAGAATCTTATTCCGGTATTAGAGTGATAAAATCTTTTGTGCAAGAAAAAGCCATGTTGGGTTTCTTTAAAACCAATAGTGAGCTCTATCGTAAAAATGCAGTAAGCCTAGCTAAAGTGGAAGCCTTTTATGCACCTACCATGGCTTTGATGATAGGGTTGAGTACTTTATTAACTATTTATTTAGGAGGCTTAGAAGCATTGAAAGACCCAAGAAAAGTTGGCACAGTTATTGAGTTTGTGATTTATATTAACATGCTTACTTTCCCAGTAAGTGCTATAGGTTGGACAGCCAGTATGATACAACGCGCAGCGGCTTCTCAAAAAAGATTAAATGAATTTTTATCCATAGTGCCTGTAATTTCTACAAAGCACACGAGCATAGTGCCTCCTTTAGAGGGAAATATAGAATTTAATAATGTTGGATTTGTCTATCCGCATTCTGGTATACACGCTTTAAATAATTTTGATTTAAAAATTAAAGCAGGGCAGAAGGTTTTAATATTGGGTAAAACAGGTTCAGGTAAAACTTCTATGGCTCAATTAATTACTAGAATGTATGAAACCAATACAGGTAGTATTAGTATTGATGGAGTGAATGTAAATAATATCAATACCCAACAACTGAGAAAAGAAATTGGCTATGTGCAGCAAGATGTTTTTTTATTCAGCGATTCTATTGAAAATAATATTCGTTTTGGAGTAGATGCAAGTTTTACGAAAGAAGATTTAATGCTTGCCACACAAACAGCACATGTATTAAATGAAATTAATAGCCTGCCGAATAAATTTGAAACCCTAGTAGGAGAAAGGGGTACCACTTTAAGTGGAGGACAAAAACAAAGAGTAGCCATTGCGCGTGCCTTATTAAAGAAACCTAATATTTATATTTTTGACGATTGTTTAAGTGCGGTGGATGCCAACACAGAACAAATTATTTTGTCTAACTTAAAAAGCTATATTCAAAACAAAACGGCCCTTTTTATTACGCACCGCATTTTTTATAGTTTCCAATTCGACCTTATTATTTACCTAGAAGATGGCAAAATTGCTGAAATGGGCACCCACGATAGTTTATTAGCTAAAAATGGTCTTTATGCCGAATTATACAAGGTTCAACAAACCCAAGAGCAACATTAATTTAACCTGAAAATTTTACTTTTTCAATAACATTTTATATTTTTAAGAACAATAATAGTAAAGAAATATGGAACAGGAAAATTACGAAAATAACAACGACCGAAAAATTGAGAGTGTCTATAGTACCCGAGTGCGTGCTGGCAAGAGAAGAACTTATTTCTTTGATGTAAGAGCTACGCGTAGTAACGATTATTTTTTAACCATTACAGAAAGCAGAAAGCGTTTTGATAATAATGGTTATGACCGCCATAAAGTATTTATTTATAAAGAAGATTTTAATAAATTTATCAAAGCAATCAACGAAGCTATTGATTTTGTAAAAACAGAATTAATGCCCGACTTTGATTTTGATGCGTTTAATCACGACGAACCATACAATCCAGAAGACGCGAATGCGTCTGATGCAAGAGTAACACCTTCAGCGCGTGATGATAGAGGAATACCTTCTACGTCTAATGATAGAGATGCAGTTCCTTCTCAAGAACAACCGGTTCAAGCGAATACATATGAGGCAAGAGCAACAGCTCCTTTACCTATTAATACTGAAACGTCTTCACAAGAAACTCCAGACGATAAAGACCCAATAGAAATTACCGAGAAAAAACCTTTAGAAGCTAGAGATACTAAAGCAAGTGAAGGAGATAATTTAAGTGGGGAAGAAGTAGATAAATGGTAAGATAGAATTTACCGAACCACTTATAATTTTTTAAGCATCCAGATATCACAGCCACAGTGGCCGCTATTGCCTAAGGCTTGGTTTAATTTTTCAAAGCCCACATTTTCATAAATACTTACAGCTTTAGAAAGTTCAGGCATCGATTCTAAATATACCTGATCATATCCATTTGCTTTGGCCCAGTCCATTGCTTTTAAAAGTAATTTTTTACCAAGTCCTGTGCCTCTTGCATTTTTATCTAAATATAATTTTACAAGCTCACAAGTTTTTTCAGGTAAGGCTTCTGTGGGGAAAATACCACAACCGCCTAAAATGTTACCATTTTGTTCTGCAACATAATAGACAGAACCAGGGGCTTTAAATAATTCATATAAGTGGTCGGTAGTTGGATCAAAATAAACAGTGCCTGGTTTATTGGCACCAAACTCTGTAAGCGCTGCTCTTATCACTGCAGCAATGGCCACATTATCGCTAGGCTCAATATTTCTTATTTGAATGGCTTCTGACATTAAGCTTGTTTTTTCCAATTTTTATATTGGTTCATTAATCCGTTGGTAGAACTATCGTGGCTATTAATAGCTTCGTTATTTTCTAATTCAGGTAAAATTTTATTGGCAAGTTGCTTACCTAATTCAACACCCCATTGGTCATAACTAAATATATTCCAAATAACCCCTTGTGTGAAAATTTTATGTTCATACATAGCAATTAAAAAACCTAATGTAGAAGGGGTCATTTTCTTCACTAAAAAAGAATTGGTAGGTTTATTGCCTGCAAAAACTTTAAAAGGAGTTAGAAATTCGATTTCTTTTTCTGTTTTTTTACTAGCAGTTAATTCTGCTACTACTTCCGCATTTGTTTTTCCATTTAACAAGGCTTCTGTTTGAGCAAAATAATTACTTAATAATTTATCGTGATGGTCGCCTATAGGATTGTGGCTTATAGCAGGCGCTATAAAATCACATGGAATCACTAAAGTGCCCTGATGTATTAATTGATAAAATGCATGTTGACCATTGGTTCCTGGTTCTCCCCAAATCACAGGGCCTGTGCTATAGTTTACAGCCGTTCCATTGCGGTCAATATATTTACCATTACTTTCCATATTGCCTTGTTGGAAATAAGCTGCAAAGCGGTGCAAGTATTGGTCATAGGGTAGTATGGCTTCCGATTGTGCGCCAAAGAAATTCGTATACCAAATGCCAAGTAAAGCCATCACCACAGGAATATTATTTTCGAATTTTTCTGTTTTAAAATGGTTATCGGCATCATGTGCTCCTTTTAATAAAGCTTCGAAATTATCATAGCCAATAGTTAAGGCAATAGATAATCCAATGGCACTCCATAAAGAATATCTTCCTCCTACCCAATCCCAGAACTCAAACATATTTTTACTAGAAATACCAAATGCATTTACTAATTTTTCATTCGTACTTAATGCCACAAAATGGGTTGCAATATGTTTTTCATCTCCTGACTTTTCTATAAACCAAGTTCTTGCCGAATGGGCATTGGTCATGGTTTCTTGAGTGGTAAATGTTTTAGAAGCAATTAAAAATAAAGTTTCTTCTGCATTTAGTTTTTTCAATGTCTCTGCTATATGCGTACCATCCACATTGCTTACAAAATAAACTTGTATGCCATCTACCCAGTAAGGCTTTAAAGCTTCTGTTACCATTACAGGACCAAGGTCAGATCCGCCAATACCAATATTAACAATAGTCTTAATTTTCTTTCCTGTGTATCCTTTATGCTCTCCACTATGAATGGCAGCACAAAAAGTTTTCATTTGCTTTTGTACTTTTTTAATTTCAGGAACAATATTTTTCCCATCCACTAAAATACTTGTATCCGTAAAATTACGAAGGGCTGTATGTAATACTGCTCTGTTCTCTGTTTCATTAATAGCATTGCCTTCAAACTGTGCTTTAATAGCATTTTCTAAACCACATTCTTTAGCCAACTGTAAAAGAAGTTGTACTGTTTTTTCTGTGATAATATTTTTTGAATAATCAAATAAAAGATCAGGTGTGGAAATAGAGTATTGATCAAATCTTGTTGGATCCGCTGCAAATAAATCTTTCATTTGCTTGCGGTTCATCTCTTCCTCAAAATGCTTTTTTAATACGAACCAGGCCTGTGTGGATGTTGGGTTTATTCTTTCTAACATGTTTATAATTTCTCTATTGTTTCTAATGTGCTTGCTAGCATCTCATTCGTAATATCTAAATGAACTACAAAACGAATAAGTGCGGGTGTCATGGCTATAACTAAAATATTTTTTTCTTTTAAAACAGCAGCCAATTGAGTAGCATTATATTTTCCTTCAATATGTGCAATCACTATATTAGTTTCTACTTCAAAAATTTCTTTTACAAAATCTTTCTTCAACAAAGCGGTTTTAATTTCTAAAGCCTTTGCATGATCCTCTTTTAATCTTTCAACATGATTATCTAATGCATAAATACCCGCTGCCGCTAAAGAACCTGCTTGACGCATTCCACCTCCAAATACTTTACGCCAACGTCTTGCTTTTTTTATAAAGGGGGTAGAGCCCAGTAATACACTTCCTACAGGGGCACCTAAGCCTTTGCTTAAACAAATAGAAATAGAATCAAATACCTTTCCATATTGTGTAGGGTCTTCTTTTTTATGCACTAAGGCATTGAATATTCTCGCACCATCTAGGTGTAAGCCTAAGCCATTCGACTTAGCTACTTTTTGAATGGCTTCTATTTCGGAGAAATCATAACAAGCGCCTCCACCTCGGTTGCAGGTATTTTCTAAGCTCACTAGTTTAGAAATAGGCTTGTGGACATCTTCTGGGTGAATGGCGGCTAAAACCTGTTCGGCTGTAATTCTGCCTCGGTTTCCGCGCAGTAATTTAACCGATGCCCCTGAATTAGAAGCAATGCCTCCGCCTTCGTATTGATAAATATGGGATAATTCCTCACAAATGACCTCGTCGCCCGCCTGGGTATGGGTTTTAATAGCTAGTTGATTGGTCATCGTGCCGCTTGGGCAGAATAGACCTGCTTCCATCCCAAATAGGCCAGCTGTTTTAGCTTCCAAGGCATTGATACTAGGGTCTTCGCCGAATACATCATCACCCACTGGAGCTGCTTGCATATAGGCTAACATAGCAGGAGTGGGAAGGGTTACGGTATCGGATCTAAAATCAATCATGTTGCGAAGATAAATCTCGAGGGGTGATTATCCTCATAAATTTTGCCAAATTGACCCCATTTTGGCCTAAAAAATGTGCATAAATGCTTTATAATCAATATTTGCAAAATTAATCCCAAAAACCTACCTTTGCCGACTGACAATCGTTTAATTATCCTTATATTAACTTTTGTCTAGCACAACTTTTTTAGACATTTCAACGTTATACATTTAAATAAATTCTTTGCATGAGGCAGCTTAAAATTGCTACACAGATTACCAACAGAGATTCTCAAGCGGTTGAAAAGTACTTACAAGAGATTTCTAAGATTTCAATGATCAATCCTGAAGAGGAAACCACTTTAGCGCAACGCATTAAAATGGGTGATCAACGCGCTTTGGACAAATTAGTTCAAGCCAACTTACGTTTCGTAGTATCTGTTGCCAAACAATACCAACACCAAGGTTTGTCTTTATCTGATTTAATCAATGAAGGAAACCTAGGCTTAATCAAGGCAGCACAGCGTTTTGATGAAACCAAGGGTTTTAAATTTATCTCTTATGCTGTTTGGTGGATACGTCAATCTATTTTGCAAGCTTTAGCGGAGCAAGGTCGTTTAGTGCGTTTACCACAGAACAAAATTGGTACTTATAATAAAGCCAACAAAGCCTATATGGCTTTTGAGCAAGAACATGAGCGTGAGCCATCTACCGAGGAATTAGCAGGTATCTTGGAAATGTCTGAGACCGAAATCAATAATATCTTCCAATCAAATACCCGTCATACTTCTTTAGATGCACCTGTGCACGAAGCAGAGGATGTAGCCATGGGAGATTTATTAAAAGGGGGAGATGAAACCGACGAAGACGTAATGAAAGATTCTTTAAGAGAGGAAATTCGTCGCGTACTTAAGTCATTGAGTCCTAGAGAGGCAGAGATAGTTAACGCGTATTTTGGTTTAGATGGAGAGAACGGCGTTACTATTGAGCAAATTGGTATTAAATACGATTTAACGAAGGAAAGAATAAGACAAATTAAAGAGCGTGCTATTAAACGTTTACAAAAAGCAAGATATAGCAACGCACTAAAGGCTTATTTGGGCTAGTAGTAAAACATATTATTAAGCCCCTTCAGTCTAAGGATTTGATGGGGCTTTTTTTTAGCCAAGATTTTGATGATGATTTGATAATGATGAAAGTAAAAGGATTGAATAGGATAAAATAGAAATTTGAATAAGTAATACAGAAGATAATAAACAAGTTATGGAAACAGAAAAAGTAAGCATTTTAATTATAGGTTCAGGACCTGCAGGCTACACGGCGGCTATTTATGCAGCGCGTGCCAACATGAAACCATTATTATACCAAGGTATTCAACCAGGGGGTCAATTAACTATTACCACTGAAGTAGAAAACTATCCTGGTTATCCAGATGGTATTCAAGGCCCTGAAATGATGGTGCATTTTGAAAAGCAAGCGGCTCGTATGGGTACAGACATTCGTTATGGTTTAGCCACTAAAGTAGATTTTAGCGGAGACGTAAAAAAAGTATGGATTGATGATGAAAAATTAATTGAAGCCGACGCGGTGATTATATCAACAGGTGCAAGTGCGAAATGGTTAGGTATTCCAAGTGAAGAAAGATTAAATGGTTTTGGAGTAAGTGCTTGTGCCGTTTGTGATGGATTCTTTTTCAAAGGTAAAGAAGTTGCCATTGTAGGAGCCGGAGATACAGCAGCAGAAGAAGCACATTATTTATCAAAGATGTGTACTACCGTGCATATGTTTGTGCGTAAGGAAGCTATGCGTGCTTCTAAAGTAATGCAGGATAGAGTGATGAACACACCGAATATTAAAATCTATTTTAATACTGAGACCGATGAAATTTTAGGAGAGAAGAAAGTAGAAGGCGTGCGTATTTTAAATACCAAAACAAATACGAAACAAGATATTCCAGTGAGTGCCTTTTTCGTAGCTATTGGGCACACACCTAATAGCGGTATTTTCAAAGACTATGTTACCATGGATGAAACAGGTTATATTCTTACAGAACCTGGTACTACTAAAACCAATGTGGAAGGTGTATTTGCATCGGGCGATGTACAAGATAAAAACTACCGTCAAGCAGTTACTGCAGCGGGTAGTGGTTGTATGGCCGCCTTAGATGCTGAGCGTTATTTAACTTCAAAAGGACATTAATGTCTAGCGCCCCTCATATGCGCATTAGTTTAGACAAATTAGTATTCTTTGGCTATCATGGATTGTATGCAGAAGAAAAAAAATTAGGTAACACTTACATTATAGATGTACTTATTGATTTCACACCGAAGCAATCAAGTATTAACCATTTAGAACAAACCATTGACTATGTGCAGGTGTATGCACTCATCAAAAAATGGATGGCCATACCAACCCCTTTATTAGAAACCTTGGTGGGTAATATGGCCGATGATATTTTAAATACAGAAGTACTAGCCGAAAAAGTAATGGTTAAAATTACCAAACAGCATTTACCTATTGCTGAATTTGAAGGAACTGCTTCGGTTTTAATAGAAAAATCGAGAGGCTAATTTTTTTCGTAATTATATTTTCTTATTCTTCCACCTCATGGAATGTATATATAAATAAGAAGGTACGAGTAAAGAAATCCAATAAATAATTTCACATACCCAGCCAATCGTAATGGGCAATTGATAATACTCAATAGTTAAGTAAGCGTAAATAATATAAATTATAATAGCCAAAAATTCAATTGCTAAATTAATTTTAGATTGCCCAGTTCCAGTAACCGCGTTCAACCAAATAGTAGCAATAGACATAAGTACTAAGGCAAAAGATATTACTCTTAAAACGGGAATACCTTCTTGCATAAAACCTTCTCCCTGCCCATAAATAGATAAAAAAGGTTCTGCAAATACATTTAATAGTAAACATACCAATAAAGCAAAACCTATACTCCATTTAACTATTTTATTAATTAAAGGAATGACTTCGTCCTGTAAACCTTGTCCAATAATATTACTCACCATGGTATTAGCAGTAGCAGCAAAAGCCCAGGTAAAGCTTCCAAAAAATCCGAATATATTACGCATGGCATTGGATACCGCTAAAGCCTGTTCGCCTCTATGTTCAATTAAAATATAAAAGAACTCCCAGCTAATAATGCTAATCATATACTGCATCATAATGGGAGAAGACTGCACTAATATTAATTTAATATAGTCCCATTGTACTGAAAAGCTTTTGAATAGTTCAAAACGCGCACCAATTTTTTGATAGTGAATAACTAAGTATATCACAAATAAGCCCATTACTTCAGATATAATGGATGCGTAGGCTGCTCCATTTAAACCCATGGCGGCAAAACCAAAATGACCAAATATTAAACTGTAATCAAAAAAGATATTAAAAATTGCTTCAGTGGCAGTTCCTATAATTAAAAATTTACTTTGATTAGTGCCTACAAGAAGTGCATTACGCATTTGATAAATAAATAGAAAGGGGATACCCCAAATTCTAATTTTTAAAAATTCAATCACTTTATCGGCTCTTTGTGTATCGTTTAATACACTATGAAATATACTAGGGGCAACAAAATAAGTAAATAAGATACCTACCACTGATAAGAATAAGGAGATAATAACTCCTTGAGAAAATAAGACTCCAATTTCATCAATTCTATTTTCACCCGCCCTGCGTGAAATAAGGGCTTGTAAACCATTGTTCAAACCCTGGCCCATTACCCCAAAAATTAAATAATAGACACCAATAATACCTCCAATGGCCAATGCCTCTGAACTTAAAGCCCCTAAGAAAATATTATTAATGACGAAGTTCACTTGAGGCACCATAATGGCTAAAGCAATGGGCAAAGAAATAGACAGAATTTGCTTACTACTAACGGTAACTTGTAAGGAAGGGGTAGTTGGACTCATGCTCATATATTTGCAAATCTACAATTAGTTTTAGCAAAGAACTGCCTCTTTTTTTATATCATTGCATAAGAATTAGCACTATGGCCAACAAGAAAATAGGGTTTTATGGGAAATTAGAAAGCACTGCTAATAATAAGGTAGAGAATTTATATATCGTAGTCAATAATACTAGCATTGTTTTTGTTGTAAAGAATATTGTAAAAAATGAGTTTGTATCTATTGAGCATTTTGAACAAACCGAAGAGGCTACTAGTTGGAGCCCTTTATTAGCTTATTTGCAAAATAATTCAAGTCTAATTCAGAATTACTATAAAAATATATTTCTTGTCATTAATAGTAATAGGCTCATACTTTCTCAAACCGATACTAAAGACAACCTACTATCAGCGTCACATGAATTGGAATTAATTCATGGTCATAAATTTGATGAAGAAATTTATACAAGCTCGGTAGGAGATAAGCATTTTTTAATTTATGGTATAGCCGATGAGTTATCTGCAATACTAAATAGGTATTTCCCTTCAGGTAAATGGCAGCATTATACTAGTTATTTCTTGGGAAATGTGCTTGATACTGAAGTGCAGGTAAGAATTTTTGAAGACTGTTTCATTATATACATTATAGAAAAAGGTATTACCAAGCTTTTGAATTATTATACATTAGAAGGCGAAGATCAGAATATATATACTTTACTCAATAGCTGTATCAATGCAGGTATTGATACCAATACTTTTTTACTCAAAGTTTGGGGCTATGAAGAAGGAAAGCATAACTTCATTACAAAGGCAGTGCCGTATTTTGCAGCCAAGCAAATCATTCAGATTGAGCAAGTACCTAATGCTTATTCATCCTATTTTATTTTTTAATGAGAATTATTTCAGGCAAATATGGAGGTAGAAGAATTAGTCCTCCGACTAATATGCCTCATACAAGGCCTACCACCGATGTAGCAAAAGAAGGGCTATTTAATATTTTACAAAGCAGAATTAATTTAGACGGGGCTAGTACGTTAGATTTATTTGGGGGCACGGGTTGCATTAGTTATGAATTAGCTTCAAGAGGGGCAAGTGCTTTAACTATTGTGGAGAAGGACAATCAAATGCTTGACTTTATTAAAAAAAATATAGAACAATTTAAAATAGAAAATGCGCAATTACTGCGTATGGATGTATTTCAATATTTAAATACATGCACTCAGCAATTCGATTTTATTTTTGCAGGCCCGCCTTATGCCTTAACCACTATCGACGATTTGCCTAGGATAATTGTAGAGCGAAAATTAATTTCTCCAGAAGGGTATTTTATATTAGAGCATACGCCTCGTAATAATTATGAAAGTTTTGCAGGGTTTAGTTTCCAACGTAATTATGGGGCTACGGTATTTAGTTTTTTCGAATAGTTAAAACGAATTCTATGTTAAAGTCAGTTGCTAGAAAAGAATTATTAGCCAAAAGAAAAAATTTGACGGCAAGTGAATGTCTTAAATGGGATGACTTACTACTTATACAATTTCAAAAACTAGACTTTTCGAATGCACATACAGTGGCTAATTTTTATCCACTTGAAAATCATAACGAGCCCAATAGTTTATTATTTACGCGTTATTTAAAACTGATGATTCCGGGTATACAAATGGTTTACCCAGTGGTTAATTCCCTTAGTGCAAACATTAACTTTTATAAAGAATCAGAAGAAATTCAATTCAATGATTGGGGTATTGCAGAACCTACTAGTAATGAAATGGTAGAGCCATCTTCCATTGATGCAGTCATTGTGCCCTTAATTGGCTTTGATCTTAGAGGGCACCGCATTGGTTATGGGAAAGGCTTTTATGACAAATACTTTGAAAACTACCCTAAACAAAGGCCTAGAATAGGGGTTTGCTATTTTGAGCCTCTTTCAAATATTGAGGATACCCATGAATTTGATGTACCTTTGACCCATTGTATTACGCCTTGGAATAGTTATGAATTTTAACAATGTATTTTTAAAATCCTTTAGAGTTTTACTTTTACCATTTGCACTTATCTATGGTTGGATTGTTTTTGTAAGGAATTGGATGTATGCTAATCAGTATCTCAAATCAACTTCATTTAATGTTCCCCTCATTTGCATTGGTAATTTATCTATGGGAGGGACGGGTAAATCGCCGATGGTAGAACATCTGCTTTCCATCCTATCCGAAGACTATAAAATAGCTACTTTAAGTAGAGGGTATAAAAGAAAAACAAAGGGTTATGCCTTAGCCAACGATGCTTCGACCGCATTAGAAATTGGAGATGAACCGATGCAGTTTCATTTAAAATTTCCAAATGTAGCCGTATCGGTAGGAGAAAGACGCATAGAGGCAATGGCACAGTTAATTCAAGATGTACCAAAAGTGGAAGCTATAATTTTAGACGATGCTTTTCAACACCGAGAAATTAATGCAGGATTTAATATTTTGCTTACCGAGTATGACAATTTGTTTTGTGACGACTTTTTTATTCCTACAGGAGATTTAAGAGACGATAGAAAATCGGCTGGAAGAGCAGATATTATTATTGTTACCAAATGTCCAGCGAACTTAAGCTTGGAGGAAAAAGAAGAAATTACAGAAAAAATAGACCCTGCTTTACACCAGAGTTTGTTTTTTACCACCATTGCTTATGGAACACCTTATCATATTTATAACCCTTCCGATCAATGGGTTTTAACTTTAAGGGACGAAGTTTTACTGGTATGTGGAATAGCCAACCCCTTACCTTTAAAAAATTATTTACACGAAAACACCAATACGTATTATCAATTAAGTTATAACGATCATCATATTTTCTCTATTGAAGACTTACAAGAAATAAAAGAAAAATTAGATGATATTCAATCAAAAAGCAAACTAATATTAACAACAGAAAAAGATGCTGTAAGACTGGTAAAATATACGGAAGAGCTACATTCCCTTCCATTATATGTATTACCTATAAAGCCAAAATTTTTATTTGAAGCGGAGAATATTTTTAATGAACTCGTTAAAAATTATGTTGCACAATTTTACAAAAAAATAAATGGGAACTAGAAAGAACGACAAGAAAACAAAAAAAACAACGACGAAACATACGCATATCGTTACCTCTTATAAGGGGGTGCTAGATATTGCTAAATCGGGTATGGGTTTTGTGATGGTATCAGGTTTGGAAAACGATATATTGGTTTATCCAAACGATTTTAACACCGCCTTAAAAGGCGATGAAGTAAGTGTGAAGATCACAAAAATTAGACAATCTTCAGGAAAGAAAGAAGGTAAAATATTAGAAGTACTTAAAAGAAAACAAGTATCCTTTGCAGGCACTATGCAGGTAAAAGAAAAAATTGCTTTTTTTATTCCAAGTACGGTAACACCTATGCCAGATATTTTTATTCCTATGGGAAAATTAAATGGGGCAAAGGATAAAGACAGGGTTATTGTTCAATTAACGAAATGGGAAAAAGCCTCTAGAAAACCAGAAGGAGAAGTCTTAAGAATATTTACTCCAGAACAAGAGAATGATTTAGCCATGCAATCTATTGTGGCGGAAGCAGGTTTTGCTTTATCCTTCAGCGATGAAGTAAATGCCTTTGCAAGATCCTTATCAGATAAAATTGATGCTACAGAACTTGCTAAAAGAAAAGACTATAGAAAAGTACTCACTTTTACCATTGACCCCGTTGACGCCAAGGATTTTGATGACGCTATTTCTTATCAAACATTAGCCAATGGCAATTTAGAAATAGGAGTGCATATTGCCGATGTAAGTCATTTTGTACAACCAGGTACAGCCGTTGATAAAGAAGCTTATGAAAGAGCTACTTCGGTGTATTTGCCAGACAGAGTGTATCCAATGCTTCCTGAACGTATATCCAACGAACTATGTTCTTTAAGACCAAACGAAGACAAACTTACTTTCTCTGCCTGCTTTGAAGTAGATGCGCAAGGAAAAATAGTGAATACTTGGTTTGGTAAAACCATTATACATTCTGATAGAAGATTTACTTACGAGCAAGTACAAGAAATTATTGATACTAAAATAGGGGATCATTCTAATGAAATTTTATGGTTATTAGATTGGACACAAAAATTAAGAAAAGCAAGATTTGATAATGGTGCTATTAATTTCTCTTCACAAGAAGTTCGCTTTACTTTAGATGAAAAAGGAAAGCCTACCGGTATTACTATTAAAGAAAGTAAAGAGTCGCATCAATTAATTGAGGAGTTGATGTTAAAAGCAAATCAACTCATTGCACAAAAAATGGGTCAGGTAAAGATTAAAAAAGAAACCCTGCCTTTCCCTTATCGTGTGCATGATCAACCCAATGAAGAAAAATTATCGCCTTTTATAGTATTTGCAAAAAAGCACGGCTATCCTTTTGATATTTCTACGCCCACCCAAATTGCACATAGCTTCAATGCTTTAATGATTGCTGCCAAAGGAAAACCAGAACAGCATGTACTAGAGCAATTAGGTATTAGAACCATGGCCAAGGCGGTGTATACTAGTGATAATATTGGACACTATGGTTTGGGTTTTGAATACTATTGTCATTTTACTTCACCTATTAGAAGGTATCCAGATATTTTAGTACACCGTATTGTACAATCAGTTTTAGTAGAGCGTCCCATTAACGATGCAGAACTAGAACAAAAATGTGTGCATTGCAGTGAAAGAGAGCGTGCCGCTATGGAATCGGAAAGAGCAGCTAATAAATACAAGCAGGTTGAATTTATGCGTGATTATTTAGGACATAGTTTTGAGGGCATCATTAGTGGTGTATCAAGCTTTGGATTCTGGGTAGAAACCATTGAACATAAATGTGAGGGACTAGTAAGTGTAGTTTCTTTATCTAAATTCGACGACTTCAGATTAGTGGAATCGGATTATGCCTTAGTGGGTATGAGATCGGGTCGCAAATTTAATATGGGCGATAAAGTCACTATTAAAGTCGTAGCCGCTAGTTTAGAGAAAAGACAATTAGACTATGAGTGGGATCAAACCAAAGCAGCCGAAAGTTCTACTATTTAATTTCTGTTGTTATTTCTTCAAAGACAATACCTTCTTCTTTTAAACTTTTCAAAATAGGTTTATAAATAGAAGGGTGGATAGGAATATGTAATCCTGTAATTTTAATTTCACCTTTTAAATAAGCACAAACTCCCATGGCTAAGGGTAAACCCACCGAAGTAGCCATGGCGGTTTCTGTTGCATTTTTTCCTTTTTGCACCATTGAACTTTGCACTAAATATTTTTTAGCATCTAATGCGTATTCAATTTCGTGCATCATGACCACCATATCTTTATCGGTAGGTGCTAATTTCCATTTATTTTCAAGTATCCATTGCAAAATAGCTGCACTGGTCTTATACTGAGCAGGAATAGGAGTTTCGCTATTAAAACCTATATACTCAAATTGAGTTTTAATAATATCATTACTCAAAAAAGCAGCGTATTTATTTTCTAATGAATGCGTTTGTAAATGATTTTGTATCCAATCTTTAATACTTGTGTTTTCTTTTAAATGAATTACAGATTCATCTGTTAAACCTAATTGCACAATGGCATTCCATCCCAGAAAAAAATGAGGATGTCTTAATGTAGTTCTGATAAAATTCTGCACTTTATCTAAACTATAGGTATCAATGTAAGACAATGAATTTCTATTGGGGTAGTAGGAAAGCTCCCCTAAACTAGGCAGTTCGACACTAGGTGCATTTTCAAATAAATTATCATAGCCAAGTTTTTTTTCTTGTCCATGCTCCATATACAAGGCACCAGATTTTCCAGCTAGAATAATATTATTCGCATTCCAGCTAATTTTATAATGCCAAGGGTTGTTATCGCTTTCAGGGGCAATTAAGCCACCACAATGCGATTTAAACCCAGTAATTTTTCCTCCTTTATCTTGAATGGAATGAATGAGTTCCATGGCACTCATATGGTCAATACCAGGATCTAAGCCCATTTCACATAAAACTAAAATTTGCTTCTGCTCAATGACAGCAGCCATTGATTTCATATTATCGTCTACATAAGAAGCTGTAAAAAGGGGTTTGCCATATTGCACGCAATCCTGTGCCACCAAAAAATGTAAACTAGGAGGTAACATGGACACCACCACAGTGGCTTTCTCGATCAAGGCAGCCCTGTTTTCTTTGTTTTCTATATCAATTCCTACAGCATGACCATTAGGGGCATTATTCCACTTAGAATTAGCCACAGCTGCATTCCCATCTGCTAAGACAATATACCAGTTGTTTTCAACTGCCTTTGTTTGCAAATACTGTATTAAAACAGTGGCCGATTTACCAGCTCCAATTACAAGAATTTCAGGGTTCATTTTAGCGCGTATAAGTCATTAAAAATCCGAGCTTTAAAGTTAGTAATTCTTACCCACAACTGTGGATAAAAGAACGCAAAATTTAAGGGTTAAAAATAGCAAAAAAGGCCTTGAAAAGTTATCTTCGTTTACACTTAAAATGGGCTTAAAAAACCACTCATTTTTGCTTAAAAGAAATAAACATTATGGAAGATAATATCAATGAAAATTTAGGTACAGAAGCCACCCAAGATAATGACCGTGTCATAAGGATAAATATCGAAGAGCAAATGAAAACCTCTTACATCGACTATTCTATGTCGGTAATTGTAGGTCGTGCATTACCTGATGTCAGAGATGGTTTTAAACCGGTTCACCGCAGGGTTTTGTATGCGATGAGTGAATTGGGTAACAATAGCAATAAAGCGTATAAAAAATCGGCGCGTATAGTGGGAGAAGTAATGGGTAAGTTTCACCCACACGGTGATACTGCCATTTACGATACACTTGTTCGTATGGCACAGGAGTGGACTATGCGTTACACTTTAGTAGATGGCCAGGGTAACTTCGGAAACCAAGATGGTGACCCACCAGCTGCTATGCGATATACAGAAGCAAGATTACAGAAGATTTCAGAAGCCATGTTGGACGATTTAGAAAAAGACACCGTCGATTTTCAATTAAATTTTGACGATAGTTTATCTGAGCCTTCTGTCTTACCATCACGTATCCCTCAATTATTAGTCAATGGTTCTTCAGGTATTGCGGTAGGTATGGCCACCAATATGCTTCCTCATAATTTATGTGAAGTAGTAGATGGTTGTATTGCCTATATTGATAATAGAGATATTACAGTAGAAGAATTAATGCAGTTTGTGAAAGCACCCGATTTTCCAACCGGTGGTGTGATATACGGAATGGAAGGTGTGAAACAAGGTTTAATGACAGGTCGTGGTAGAGTAGTGCTACGTGGAAAATGTAATGTTGAAACAAAAGCGAATGGTCGTGAATTAATAGTCATCAACGAAATTCCTTACCAAGTTAATAGAGATAATTTAACAGACCGTATTGGACAGTTAGTAGTGGATAAAACCATTGATGGTATCACGCATGTAAACAACGAAAGTAATAAGCGTGAAGGAACACGTATTGTTATTGAACTTCGCAAGGATGCAGTGGCGCAAGTAATCATTAATCAATTATTTAAGTACACAGAATTACAAACAAGCTACGGTATTAACAATGTAGCCTTAAGTAAGGGCCGTCCTAAAATTTTAAACTTACGCGATTTAACGAGCGAATTTATTGAGTTTAGAATGGAAGTGGTTATTCGTCGTGCAAAATTTGAATTAAGAAAAGCACAGGAGCGTGCGCATATTTTAGAAGGATATTTAATTGCCTTAGACCATTTAGATGAAGTCATTCGTTTAATTCGTAGTTCAGCGAATCCAGAAGCAGCTAAAGAAAGTTTGATGACTGCAGGCTGGGGCATTTCTGATATACAAGCGAAAGCCATATTGGAATTGAGATTACAACGTTTAACGGGCATGGAGCGTGAGAAAATTAAAGAAGAATTTGAACACTTAATGCAAATTATAAAATCGTTAAATGAATTATTAGGTAGCGAGCATTTACGTTTTGAACTCATCAAAACTGAATTATTGGAAGTAAAAGAAAAATTTGGTGATGCACGTAAAACAGAGATTCAATATTTAGCCGATGAAATGAAATTAGAGGATTTAATTGAAGAGGAAGATGTAGTTATTACCATTTCACATTTAGGCTATATTAAAAGAACAGCTGTTTCTGAATACCGTCAACAAAAAAGAGGTGGTCGCGGTGCCATGGGTACCAAGACAAGAGACGAGGATTTTGTAGAGCATTTATTTATAGCTTCTACACATGATACCATGTTGTTCTTTACTGAAAAAGGAAGATGTTTCTGGTTGCGTGTATATGAAATTCCTGAAGGAGAAAAAACAAGTAAGGGTAGAGCCGTACAGAACTTAATTCAAATACCACCAGATGATAAAGTAAAAGCTATTATTGAAGTGCGTAAGTTGGATGATAAAGACTATGTACAAAATCATTTCATTATTCTATGTACTAAGCGTGGTATTATTAAGAAAACATGTTTAGAAGATTTCAGTCGTCCAAGAGTAAGTGGTGTGAATGCCATTACCATTAATGAAGGAGATGAATTATTAGCAGCGCGTTTAACCGATGGTAATAATGAAGTCATGATGGCGGTGAAGTCGGGTAGGGCTATTCGTTTCCCAGAAGAGAAAGTGCGTCCAACAGGTCGTGGTGCCATTGGAGTTGCTGGTATTGAAGTTGACAATGAGAACGACGAAGTGGTAGGTTTAGTTTGTGTACACAAAGATGATAAAGAGCGTACCATACTTGTAGTAAGTCAACAAGGTTTTGGAAAGAGAACCGCTATTGAAGAATATAGAATTACCAACCGTGGAGGTAAGGGAGTTAAAACCATTAATGTAACGGAGAAAACTGGTGGGCTAGTGGGTATCATGGATGTAAAAGAAAAAGAAGATTTAATTATTACTTGTAAATCGGGTGTCACTATTCGAACTAGAATTACGGATATTCGCGAAGCAGGTCGTGCAACACAAGGCGTTACTTTAATTCGTTTAGATGAGGGTGATGAAATTGCCGCAACATCTAAGATTGAAGAACAAGATGAGTCTGCAGCAGATTTGGAAGAGGGTACAGAGCCAACAGCGACTGCTGATGGTGCTGATAATACTCAAACCACAGAGGCAACAGATAATCCTGAAACCCCAGTCGTTGAATAAAAACCAATCAACACAAATCCATACACTAAATAGAATATAAACTATAACTTTAGCAGGCAATAATTCATAATAAAAATAGATCTATGAAAAAATTAATGAGTGTTTTAACCATTTTGTTGGCAATGCATACAGTGCAGGCACAAGATTTTGATAAAGTAAAAACAAATCTTTTATTAGGTAAAACCGACGACGCAAAAGCCGATTATGACAAGGTTCTTACTAAAAAAGCAAACTTAGCAGGCACAGCAGCAGCTTATTATTGGAAGTCTAAAATTTATAGCGCTTATAATAAGGATGCTGTGAAATATCCAAATGCTTATATTGAATCAAGGAAAGCATTAGAAGAGTATATGAAGGCTGAACCTAGTTTACAATTAGCTAAAGACAATGGTCAAGAGCCTTTCTTTGATGTCTATATTAAAAGCTTTAAAGGTGGGGTAGATAGTTTTAATGTAAAAGCTTGGAAGGGTGCTGCTGAATATTTTATAGATGTAGTAAAATACAGCGATATCATATTTACTCAAGGTTGGGCCTCTTCTAAACAAAAATTTGACACGACTGCGCTAATTTATGCAGGCTATTCAAGCCAAAATGCAGGTAATTTAGAGGAAACTATTTTCTATTATAAAAGATTACTTGATAATAAAGTAGCAACTCCTGAATTAGTAGATGTATACAGATACTTATTAATTCAATTAATTGATAAAAAAGACAAAGCACAATTTGATACTTATCTAGCATTGTCTGTTGCTGCTTATCCTAATGAAAGCTGGGTAGAGTATAGTACTGAATATATCGACAAGAACTTAAGCATTGATGAGAAAGTGGCTATGTTTGATAAATTAGTAGCAGGTGGAAATATTTCAGAACTAGAGTGTCAAATGTTTGGCGATATGTTTATGTCTGGGAAAAGTGCAGAAGGTATTAGTCAAGATAATGCAGCTAAATACACTTCGAAAGCTTCAGAGGCCTACAAAAAGGCTTACACGATGAATACTAAAAACTATGCCGCTGCATTTAACGCAGGCATTAGTCATTATAATGCATACACTGTTTTAGATGAAAAAGTATCTGTTAATATAAAAGCGCTTCAAACAATTAATTCCACTAAACCAGTAGCTCCCAAGGATCCTAAAAAGAAGGCAGCTTTTGATGCATTTTATAAAGCCAAAATAGATTCTGTAAGAAAAATAAATACAAGCCTTGATGCCCCGATAAAAGAAAACGTTGACGCTGCCATTGAGTGGATTGATAAGGCTTATAATGTTATCAAAGACAAAGAGAAATTAGAAAGAGGTGAAAAGAATGTAGCCTTAAGATCGGTTGATTTCTTAGCAACTTTATATGCTTATAAAAGAGATAAAGCTAGAGGCAAGGATCAAAAAGCTTTTGACGAATTCGATGCTAAATTTAATATCTACGATCAACTACACGACAAGTATCAGTAGAATAGTAGTATTTTATAAAAAATGCCGACCCAATATATTATTTGTAGGGTCGGCTTTTTTTTAATCTCTTAACACCACGGTAATTTTATAGTTTTTAGTTTCATTAAAATCTACTGTAATATCCTGACCGCCAAATCTAAAAACGGCTTGAATAGGGAAGATGACATTTTGAAAAATATAGATATTTCTTTTTTGTTGATTGGTTCTAGGAAACATCTCTTGGAAGGACCCCTTATTAAATGTATATTCAGTTAAAGTAGGTTTAGGCATTTCGCCAGATAAAGTAGCTGTACCACCTGAAACTGATTCAACACTCACTTCAATAATATTTCCACTTGGATTTGCAGGTTCAGATGTAATGCTGGCATTACTTATCATGTATGACTTACTTATAACTTTATAGGGATATTCATACATTCCAATATATTGGTCTTTTTTCCAATAGCCAACCAGGGTAGTATCTCTATCATATATGGTTTTATAGCTTAATTCGCCATAACCTTCTTTTTTTCCTTTTTTAAAGCTGCCTTTGAACACACTGCCTGAGGTATCTGTCAAAACACCCATACCATCTGGTTGACCATTTTTTTGATCGCCCACATAGGTGGTTGCTGCTTGGTTATTAGTTTGTGCATTTAAATTGTTTACTTGACATAGGATGGTTAAAGCAATTAAACAGGAGATGGTCGTTTTCATATTGATAATTTATTTACTAATTTATATAGATCTAGTAAAGTTAGGGTTTAGATATTTCAAAGCTATGGATAGCAGGCCTCATATTTAATAATAGTCTATTTAACATAATGTTAATTATAAGCGTAAAATATAGGTTTAAATGGGTCAAATGTCTGTAAATCAATAGTATTGTATTTAGTATAGATAAGTCTAGATAGAGTGCTTAGATAGTAATTACGAGTATGAATGTATAGGATTTAAGTCTAGCCTATATGCAATTCAGTAGTAATTAATTCGAGTAATTATTCAGTATTAATTAGTATTTTGTATATCAATTTAACCTCTAATCATATCTAATTAAATACAATGGCAAATAATGTAAGTCGTAGAAAGTTTGTACAAAATGCGGGATTATCCTCTATTGCTTTGGGGCTTAGTCCACAATTTATAAAGGCACAATCAACTGCTAAAATGGATAAAGTACGTATAGGTATTATAGGTACTGGTTATAGAGGTCAGAGCCATTTAGAGATGCTTTGCCAACGAAAAGACACTGTTATTGTCTCTTTTGCCGATCCAGACCCTAGAATGTTAGCCGATGCCCAAAAGATACTTAAAGATGCCGGCAGACCTGCTGCCGTGGAGTTCAAAAATGGCAATGAAGACTATAAAAATCTTTTACAAAGACATGATATTGATGCAGTTATCATTGCAACACCTTGGGAATGGCATATCTCACAGGCCTTAGAATCTATTAAAAATGGTATTATTCCAGGTGTAGAGGTTTGTGGAGCCATTAAGCTATCCGATTGCTGGGATATTGTTAATGCTAGTGAAAAAGCAGGAATTCCTGTAATGTGTTTAGAGAATGTTTGTTACCGAAGAGACGTATTAGCCGTATATAATATGGTTAAAAAAGGCCTATTTGGTGAATTATTACACTTACAAGGTGGTTATGAGCACGATTTAAGAGGGGTAAAATTCAATAGCCCTAACTCCTCTGATAGTGCTTCTGGTGTTGAGTTTGGAGAAGGTAAAGGCTTCAGTGAGGCTGCCTGGAGAACCAACCACTCCTTATATAGAAACGGAGAACTATACCCAACCCATGGTTTAGGTCCTATAGCGATGATGACAGATATTAATAGAGGAAACCTTTTAACTAGGCTATCATCGGTTGCTACTAAAGCAAGAGGTTTACATAAATATATAGTTGAACACCCTAAAGGTGGTGATAATCACCCTAATGCGAAATTAAAATTTAAATTAGGAGACATCGTAACCACTACCTTACAAACGGCTAATGGGGAGACGATGCTACTTACCCACGACACCAATTCACCTCGTCCTTATAATTTAGGGTTCAGGGTTCAAGGAGTTCAGGGTTTATGGCAGGACTATAGTTCAGGGCAGTTCAAAGCGGGACATATATATATAGAAGGCATTTCTCCAAAAGCGCATCAATGGGAAAACCCAGAAGCCTACTTAAAGCAGCACGATCATCCATTATGGAAGAAATATGAGGCGGATGCCGAGGGTGCTGGTCATGGTGGTATGGACTTTTTTGTAGTCAATGCCTTTGTAGAGTGTATTAAAAGAAAGGTTCCTTTCGAATTAGATGTATATGACTTAGCTACTTGGTATGCCATTACACCGCTTTCTGAAAAATCGATTGCTGAAAATGGACAGATGCAATTAATACCAGACTTCACAAGAGGTAAATGGAAAAATAGAAAGAATAATTTTGCAATGAATGAAGATTATTAATAATCGACCCCTACTCTATTTATTCTAACTAGTTCAGTTTATTATACTGTTCTAATAATCGTATTTGATTCAGCGTGCGCACTAAGTTTTGGCCCTCATACTTAGCACCATAGTATATATCATTGTTTAAATGGTCCGTTAAAAAACGTAGGGCTTGCATGTAAATCATAAATTGCCCACCATAGAAAAAGTGGTCCCTTTCAAAAGACGATAATTCATCTTGCATAAAATGCAAGTAGCCTTTTTCAAGCGCCTTCCACTTAGCGGCGTCCACCACTACTTTATTTAAATCTTTTTCTTCTTCTGAAACTTTACATAAACAAGTGCGGCACATATCACCTACATCACTTATAAAATAGCCCGCCATTACAGTGTCTAAATCAATCACGCAAATGGCTTTTTCTATGCCGTTATTTTTTTGAAATAATACATTGCTAATTTTTGTATCGTGATGGGTTACTCTTTTTTTAACCTCGGCATGATGTATAAATGCACTGTATATATCGACATATTTTTTATGCGCTGCTAAAAATGAAATGGCTTCTTTGGTTTCAGCAATTCTTTGTGCATTTCCTTTTATAATTGCCTCTGAAAACTGATGGTATCTTAAATTTAAATTATGAAAATCTGGAAGGCTATCTTTTAATTGACTGGCTTCAAAATTTTTCAGTATGGAAGTAAAACCTGCAAATTGCATGGCGGCCTGCTCTACTTGGTTTTCATTATCTAAAACACTTAAAGCATAGCCCTCTATTTTATGAAAAGCCCTATAATAGCCACCCTCCCACTGCACTAAAGTATTTCCATTCAGTGTAGGCACTAAATGCGTGAATAAATAGGAAGGATAATTTATTTGCAAGTAGCTAGAAATAGCATTTATATTATCATCAATAGCTGAAGGGTTTTTGAAAACACTATGATTAATACATTGCAAGATATAGGCACCCTTATTGGTTTGAATAGAATAAGTACTATTTATTAAGCCTTGTTGAATGGGCGCATAACTATCTACCTTCCAGCCATATAATGAAAAAATTTCTTGCATATAAATTTTATACTTAAAAGTACAAAAAATATGCGCATTGTTCGTACCTTGATCTTAATATAAATGAATGTATATGAGCATGGATCGAAGAAAGTTTTTGAACCTAAGTGGTTTAGGTATTTCAAGTTTTACCATCACTGGCTTTATACCTAAAACAGTACAAGAAATTACTGGAGGCTCGAATACAATTAACAATTTGAATGTATTGGTAAACCCTGTAGTGGTGGCTACCTGGGATGCAGGCTTGGCCGCTAACCTTGCCGCTTGGAAAATAATTGGTATGGGTGGAAAGGCTTTAGATGCTGTAGAAAATGGAGTAAAAGTAACTGAAGATGAAATTAATTGCTGTGTAGGTTTAAGCGGCAACCCCGATAGAGATGGTCATGTTACCTTAGATGCTTCCATCATGGATCATGAGTTTAATTGCGGATCTGTTGCTTTTTTAGAACGTATTAAGCATCCTATATCTGTGGCAAGAAGAGTAATGGAAAAAACACCACATGTAATGTTAGTGGGTGAAGGTGCTCAACAATTTGCCCTCTCTGAAGGTTTTACTTTAGAACCAGCTACTTTGTCAAAAGATGCAAAATCATCTTATGAAAACTGGTTAAAAAAATCGGAATATAAACCTGTTATCAATATTGAAAGAAAACAAGCAACAAGTCAATTAGACCCTTCTTTAATGGCTCCTCCTAAATTAAGTAATGGAGAATGGAACCATGATACCATTGGAATGATTGCCTTAGATAGTTTTGGAAACTTATCTGGTAGTTGTACCACTAGTGGTGCAGGTTTTAAAATGAGAGGTCGTGTTGGTGACTCCCCTGTTATTGGTGCGGGTTTATATGTAGACAATGAAGTGGGTGCCGTAGTTGCCACTGGACAAGGTGAAGACGTCATTCGTGTGGCAGGCGCCAGTGCAGTAGTAGAACAAATGAGACAAGGTAAATCACCTGAGGAGGCTTGTAAATTTGTAGTGGAAAGAATAAGAAGAATAAAAAAAGAAAAGGCAAAAGATATTCAAATATGTTTTATCGCGCTGAATAAAAAAGGGGAAGCAGGTGCTTACGCATTACATAAAGGCTTTAATTTTGCGGTACATACCAAGGAGGGTAATAAATTATTTGAATCTTCTTCTTTAGATTAATTATATGTCTACAAAACTTGAGATTGCTGTATTTTCAGTAGAAGCTGCGGTCACAGCTTTAAAAGCAGGTGCGCATAGAATTGAATTTTGTGAAAACCCTTTAGAAGGCGGCACTACCCCCTCTTATGGAAGTTTAAAAACTTTAAGGTCTTATACTACTCAACCAGTATTTCCTATCATACGTCCTAGAGGGGGTGATTTTTTATATTCTAGATCGGAGTTTGAAGTAATTAAGGCCGATTTACTTATTGTTAAAGAACTAGGCTATTTAGGAGCCGTTATAGGATTATTGAATGCAGATGGAAGCATTGATACAAATCGTACCAAAGAACTTGTAGATATTGCGGGGTCAATGATGCAAATAAGTTTTCATAGAGCCTTTGATAGATGTATCGACCCTTTCAAGGCATTGGAAGATATTATTGCTACAGGTTGTAAGCGAATTTTAACAAGTGGTCAAGTACCCAATGCGGCAGATGCGCAACCCTTATTAAAAAAATTAATTGAACAAGCTGGCGACAGCATTATAATTATGCCAGGTTCTGGTGTGCGTTCTAATAATATCAAAGAAATTATTCAAGCAACAGGCGCCAAAGAAATACATAGCAGTGCGCGTCAAATGCAGGCAAGTAAAATGTCGTATACAAAAGATTCGATGAATGAAAATTTACAAGCTACTGGAGTAGACATAGAAGAGATCAAAAAAATGTTAGCACAATTGTAATAGCCACTAATACAACATACGCACTCTAATGGTATGCTTCACTTCTTTTAATAGTGCAATAGCTGTTTTAGATAATTTAGAATCTACATCTAAAACTACATAGCCAATTTCATCATTGGTTTTTAAATACTGTCCCACAATATTTATTTTATTTTTAGACATCACTGTATTAATGGCACTCAATACACCCGGTACATTATTATGCATATGTAAAATACGATGTGCATTTTCAACAGGCGGCAAACTAATAGAAGGTATGGTATGAGAACCATAAGAAACCCCACGCTCTAAATATTGATATAATTTAATACTTACATCTTCTCCAATATTTTCTTGCGCTTCTTCCGTAGACCCACCAATATGTGGCGTCAGCAACACGTTGGCTAAGCCTTGTAGCGGTGTGGTGAAAACATCTCCGTTCTTTTCAGGTTCAATTGGAAATACATCAATGGCAGCCCCTCCTATTTTTTTATCAACAATAGCTTTACTTAAGGCATCTAAATCAACCACTTCACCACGCGCATAGTTTATTAATATAGATCCTTGTTTAAATTGACTTATAACCGACTTGCTAATTAAATTTTTAGTTTGACTGGTTTCAGGGACATGCAATGAAATAATATCAGAACTACTTACAATATCTTTTATAGATTTTGCGGGCTTGGCATTGCCTAAAGGTAATTTTGTTTCAATATCATAGAATTGAATTTTCATACCCATGGCTTCTGCCATGATACTTAACTGTGTACCAATATTGCCATAACCAATGATGCCTAAAGTTTTTCCTCTTAGTTCAAAACTTCCTTTCGCTTCTTTATTCCAAATGCCTTTATGTGCTGCTGTATTTTTATCGATAATTTTTCTAATGAGCATAATAGAAGCGCCAATGACTAATTCGGCAACACTTCTTGTATTACTATAAGGTGCATTAAATACGGCTACCCCTTTTTGCTTACATGCTTTTAAATCTACTTGGTTAATGCCAATACAAAAACATCCAATGGCTTGTAATTTTTTAGCGCTCTCTAATACTTTTTTAGAAATAAAGGTTTTAGAACGAATGCCTAAAATGTGCACGTCCTTAATAATCTTGATTAGTTCCTCCTCACTTAAAGCACCAGATACCTTTTTTACATCGGTATATCCCATGTCTTTAAAATACTGAACCGCCTTATCACTTATGTTTTCAAGGAATAAGACCTTAATTTTATCCTTAGGATAGCTAGTGGCATCAAAATTACTCATGGCACAAAGTTAAAAAAAATTAACTGTTTGCTATTCATTAACAATAAATTATGTGTTTATAGCGTTAATTTAGTAGCTATAAATGGATATAGCCACCCCATAAAACTAACAGATGTTAATTCGATTCACCCTCTTACTAGGTTTTTTCTTTTTAAGTATCTCCTGTGGCACGGGTCAAGGCCCTCGTTTTTTAGATAATACATCTAATATCATCCTAAGTAATGATGAAAAAGAGCGCTTAATTGCAGAGGTGAAAGCTAAATATCAGACCCTATTGGGTAATAAGGGGTTTAGTGGTCAAATTTTAATTGCCAAAAACGGAGAAGTTATTTTCGAAGATTACAAAGGCTATTCTAATTATTCAGATAAAACCGCCATCATTCCCGAAACCCCTATTCATTTAGCCTCCATTTCAAAAACATTTACGGGTATGGCGGCTTTGAAATTATGGGAAGAGGAGAAATTAGATTTGAAAGCGCCCGTTACAAAATACTTTGCCAATTTTCCTTATAAAGAGGTGACGATAGAACAATTACTTTCTCATCGTAGTGGCCTACCCGATTATACTTATTTCATGGAACCCAATAAGTATAAAACGGTGAAAGTAAAAAACAAAAGAGGCCGTTGGGTGAAGAAATTAAAACTAATAAAGGCTGAAACCCCTTTCAGGCAAGGATTGTATAATAATCAGGATGTACTAGACTATATGGTGACTAAGCGCCCTGCACCAGCTGCTATGCCCAATAGAGTATTCAAATATTGCAATACTAATTTTGTAGTATTGGCTTTAATTATTGAAAAAATTACGGGTCAAGACTTCCCTACTTATATGGCAGAAACTATTTTTAAGCCATTGAAAATGGAAAACACTTATGTATTTAGTGCCAAAAGTATTGATAAATACACGCCATCTTATAATGCAAGAATGGTTCCCTATAAAATTGAAAAGTACGATTGTATTTATGGAGATAAAAATATTTACAGTACAGCAAGAGATATGTATTTATGGGATAAAGCTTTAACGGAAGGCAGTTATGTAAAAGAAAGCACATTAGAAATGGCCTATCAACCGCAGAGTCCTATTAATAAGTATCACCATAACTACGGATTAGGCTGGCGTATTTTGGCTAAACCTAACGAAGAAAGACTCGTTTATCATAATGGTTGGTGGCATGGTAATAATACAGTGTTTACGCGCTTAATTAGCGAATCGGCAACCATCATTATTTTGGGTAATAAGTTCAATAAATCTATCTATAAAGGCAAGGAAATTGCCTCTGTTTTTACAGGTAAAGTAGATACCTCCGCTTTGGTGGAGTAAAATTGCCCTTTTTTGCCCTTTTTTGACTTTTACCCCCTATTTTTGCAGACCTCAAAAGAAATTAAACAGAAAACAAAAGAATAAGTATTGCTATGAAAGATCTTCTATTTTATGCCGTTCCGGCAATGGGTATTGTAGGTTTATTGTATACACTCTTGAAATTCAATTGGGTATCTAAACAAGACGCAGGTAATGACCGTATGAAAGAAATTAGCACTTACATCGCTGAAGGTGCAATGGCTTTCTTAAAAGCAGAGTGGAAAATCCTAGGCTATTTTGTGGTAATTGTGGCCCTATTATTAGGGTTTATGGCTACTAAAAATGCAGAAAGTCACTGGAGTATTGCTGTCGCATTTGTAATTGGTGCTGTATTTAGTGCCACTGCTGGTTATATTGGAATGAAAGTAGCTACTAAAGCAAACGTAAGAACTGCTCAAGCAGCTAAAACAAGTTTAGCGCAAGCATTAAAAGTATCTTTTACTGGTGGATCTGTGATGGGCTTAGGCGTATCTGGATTAGCTGTATTAGGATTAGGTGGTTTGTTTTTGGTGCTAAAACAAATGTTCTTTGTAAATGGCGACCCTTCTGAAATGTTAAGAACCATTGAAGTATTAACTGGTTTTTCTTTAGGTGCTGAATCAATTGCATTGTTTGCGCGTGTGGGTGGTGGTATTTATACCAAGGCTGCAGACGTGGGCGCTGACTTAGTAGGTAAAGTAGAAGCAGGTATTCCAGAAGATGATCCTCGTAACCCTGCAACCATTGCAGACAACGTAGGAGATAATGTGGGTGATGTAGCTGGTATGGGTGCCGATTTATTCGGTTCTTATGTTGCTACAGTTTTAGCTACCATGGTATTAGGACAAGAAGTAACTGCAGTAGGTGGTGGAAAATTAGTAGATGCCTTTGATGGTTTATCTCCTATTTTATTACCAATGATGATTGCAGGTGTAGGTATATTATTATCCATCATCGGCACATTCTTTGTAAGAATTAGTGAGAACGCTGGTTTAAATACAGCAACAGTTCAAAAAGCATTGAACATGGGTAACTATGGTTCTATGATTTTAACAGCTATTGCTTGTTATTTTTTAGTGGGCTATATTCTTCCTGAGAACATGGCACTTCGTGGTATTGAGTTTACAAGAAATGGTGTAATAGGTGCAATTGCTGTTGGTTTAATCGTAGGTACTTTAATGAGTATCATTACTGAATATTATACAGCAATGGGTAAGCGTCCAGTAATGAGTATTATTAAACAATCAAGCACAGGACATGCAACCAATATTATTGGTGGTTTAGCGATTGGTATGGAATCTACTTTCATGCCTATTATTGTATTAGCTGCTGGTATTTTTGGAGCATCTTATTGCGCAGGTTTATATGGAGTAGCGATTGCTGCTGCAGGTATGATGGCAACCACTGCTATGCAATTAGCCATTGATGCATTTGGTCCTATCGCAGATAACGCTGGTGGTATTGCGGAGATGAGTGAACTACCTGCTGAAGTGCGTGAGAAAACAGATATTTTAGATGCGGTGGGAAATACAACTGCTGCAAGCGGTAAAGGTTTTGCAATTGCTTCTGCTGCTTTAACTTCATTAGCATTATTTGCGGCCTTCGTAGGTGTTGCCATGCCGGACAATCAACATATTGATATTTATAAAGCCGATGTATTAGCTGCTTTATTTGTGGGTGGTATGATTCCATTTATATTTTCTTCATTAGCTATTCGCGCTGTAGGTGAAGCTGCAATGGCCATGGTAGAAGAGGTTCGTCGTCAGTTCCGCACTATTCCAGGTATAATGGAAGGAACGGGTAAACCAGAATATGAAAAATGTGTGGCTATCTCTACTGAAGCTTCTTTAAAGAAGATGATGTTACCTGGTGCTATCACTATCATCTCTCCTATCTTAATCGGTTTCACAATGGGCCCTGAAGCCTTAGGTGGTTTCTTAGCAGGTGCAACTGTAAGTGGTGTGTTAATGGGTATATTCCAAAACAATGCAGGTGGTGCTTGGGATAACGCTAAAAAATCTTTTGA
>CALDSE010000078.1 GCA_937911175.1 uncultured Sediminibacterium sp. | reverse complement strand
TGGCAATACACCTAGTAAGATTGACTTATGTAAAACAAAAAATATTGAACTCATTGTACTTGACAGACTGCCTAGTGAAGGACTGCCTGCAAGATCTACCACTAGCTTAAGAACAAATTCAATAATTCCTTTTCGAATTGATTTAGCAGGAGGATGGTTAGACCAACCTTATGTAAATAAATTACATGCAGGCCCTGTTATTACTATATCTATTGAGCCCACCATTGAGTTTAATAATAGAAGTGGAATGGCAAGTAGTACAAGGAATAAAGCCATTGAATTATGGAAAGCACAACTACCAGAAGGCGACCCTATATTATTGAGTAAAATTTTATTTAGTTATGAAAACCCTCCGGGTACAAAGAATGTAGCAGGTTCTCAAGACTCATTAGGTATTGTAATGCCTTGTTTAAATTATCATCATTACACCAATGATAACTATTGGCCATCAGAAATAATATCAATCGACGATGAATCTATTTTAAGTTGGTTAGAGAATCATATTTATTTAATTCCACTCGATCCAAGAAGTAATAGCTATGATGTACTCGCTAATACAAATATTTCAAAAGAAGCTGCCAAAAATTTAGCAGATGCAACCATTCAATGTTGGGAGGCAATACTAAATAAAGATTTACATGCTTTTGGAACTGCTTTTCTAGCATCCTTCCATGCACAAATTGAAATGTTCCCCAATATGTTTGATGAAACTATAAAACCTATTATAGATAAGTACGCTTCAAAAAGTATTGGTTATAAATTATCAGGTGCTGGCGGTGGTGGTTATTTAATATTGATAGCTGAAAAAGAGATTGAAAACGCCATTCAAATTAAGATTAGACGTAAAAACCTAATGTAAGGCCCCTTAATTCGATTTTCAAAACCCCTCCAAATTGCCCCTTTTTGGGCAAAAAAGGCTAAAAAATTCAAAAAAAGACCAAAAAAAGGCAAATAATTGCCCAAAACCTAAAAATTGGTTGTACTTTTATATTAGTTGCATAACTAACTATATGTCAAACAACCAATTCAAAAGAGGAGAGCTTTACAGTGTCGTAAATGGTATGGCTACTACCGCTGTCGCAAGACGATTACAAAAGAATTTTAGAAACGCTGGGCTTGATATTACTATCGAGCAGTGGTCTGTCTTATATCATTTATGGAAAGAAGATGGACTGAGTCAACTAGAATTAGGCAATAGAACTTTTAGAGATAAAGCAAGTACTACCCGACTCATCGATAATTTAGAAAAACAAGAGCTCGTAGTGCGCGTAGCAAGTAAAGAAGATAGAAGAATCAATTTAGTGTACTTAACAGATATAGCGAAACCATTACAACAAATAACTTACGAGTTAGCGAATCAAACAATGAATGAAGCATTATTAGATATCACTAAAGAAGAAATTGATATTGTAAAAAATGTCTTTCAAAGAGTGTATGATAATTTAACGAATAAAGATTTGCTCTAAAAGATTGACAATAAAAAACGATTCGAAATACATAGACTTTAAATATATTAAAAGACAAGTTCAAAAGATAAATTCAAAATAATTAATAAAGACCTTATAAAATAAATTTTATGGAAATGACTAAAACAGTAATTAAAGGTGGCGAATGGATCATCAAAGAAGTAAAAGCTGATGATATTTTTATTCCTGAGCAATTTAATGAAGAGCAGAAGATGGTGCTTGATATGTGTAATCAGTTTGTTGAAACAGAAGTATTACCCGTAATGGATAGAGTAGATAAATTAGAACCAGGCTTAATGCCTAGCCTTCTTTTAAAAGCAGGCCAGCAGGGCCTATTAGGTATTACCGTACCTGAAGCCTATGGAGGTTCTGGAAAAGATTTTGTAACCTCTGTCATTGTAGCAGAATATTTAGGAGGTGGTTATTCTTTCTCTGTTGCCAATGCAGCGCATGCAGGTATTGGAACCTTACCTATTTTATATTTTGGTACCGAAGCACAGAAACAAAAATATGTAACTAAGTTAGCCACCGGTGAGTACAAAGGTTCTTATGGTTTAACCGAACCTAATAGTGGTTCCGATGCATTAAGTGCAAAGACCACAGCTACTTTAACAGCCGATGGAAAACATTATCTTATTAATGGTCAAAAATGTTGGATCACCAATGGTGGTTTTGCAGATGTATATACTGTGTTTGCTAAAATAGATGGCGAACAGTTTACTGCATTCATTATTGAAAGAGGTACAGAAGGTTTTACACAAGGGCCAGAAGAGCATAAGATGGGTATCAAAGGATCCTCAACTGTGCAATTATATTTTCAAGATTGTAAAATACCCGTTGAAAATGTTTTAGGTGAGATTGGTAAAGGACATATCATTGCCTTTAATATTTTAAATATTGGAAGATTAAAATTAGGCGCTGCCACTATTGGCGGTGCTAGAAGAGCATTAACTGAAACAGTTCAGTATGCAAAAGCAAGAGAGCAGTTTAAATTACCTATTGTAAAGTTTGGAGCCATTCGTCATAAGTTAGCTGAAATGGCTATTCGTTTATGGGTAGGGGAAAGTGCATTATACAGAGTATCTAATAATATAGATGAGCAAGAGCAATTATTACTAGCAGCTGGTAAAACTTTATCTGAATCATTATTAGGTGCTGCGGAAGAATATGCTATTGAGTGTGCTATTTTAAAAGTATTTGGATCTGAGGTATTGGATTATGTGGTAGATGAAGGCGTGCAAGTACATGGAGGAAATGGTTATAGCGATGAGTATGCTATTTCAAAAGCCTACAGAGATAGTCGTATTAATAGAATTTATGAAGGAACCAATGAAATCAATAGACTCTTAACCGTGGACATGGTTTTAAAACGTGCTATGAAAGGTAAATTAGATTTAATGGGCCCTGCGATGGAAGTGCAAAAAGAATTAATGAGTGTGCCCGATTTTGGTGGAGCAGAAGATGGACCTTTTGCAAAAGAAAAACAAGCCATTGCTAATTTCAAAAAATGTATTTTAATGGTAGCGGGTGCTGCAGTGCAAAAATTAATGATGACATTAAATAAAGAGCAAGAGATACTAATGAACATTGCTGATATGTCAATTATTACTTTTCATGCAGAGTCGGCTTTATTAAGAGTAGAAAAATTAGCAGCTATGCATGGTGAAGCAGCTGTTGCAGTGCAAGCCGATATTGCCCGTACTTATATATACGATGCAGCAGACGCTATTAACAAAGCAGGTAAAGACGCCTTGAATAGTTTTGCAGAAGGTGATGAACTACGTATGATGAATATTGGTCTTAAGCGTTTCACTAAAGTAGATTCATTTAATAGCAAAGAAGCCCGCAGAAGAATATGCGCTCAATTAGTAGCAGATGATGGCTACAAATTATAAAGAGTATAGAATTGAAATTATAATTGGTAAGCATTCCAAAAAAGAGTCCCGTAGTTATCTACGGGACTCTTTTAATTATAGTAAAACTATTTATAAAATATTTAAAATCAATTATTCAAACGCTTATAAAGCCTTTAATCTTATGCCTTCACAGTTTTGTATCCTAACTTCTCTGGTGTAATAGGTAGGTCTCTCACTCTTTTGCCTGTTGCATTATACACTGCATTGGTTACTGCTGCTGCAAAACCAATTAGGGCAATCTCTCCTATTCCTTTCGCGCCAATCTCATTCATATTTACATCAGGCTTGTTTACAAACCAGACATCTGTTTTAGGTGTTTGTGAGTGTAAAGGCACATGGTAAGCACCAAAACTTGCATTGGTAATTTGACCACTTGCATGATCAAATTCTAGTTTCTCTGTAAGCGCCATTCCAATACCTCCTACTACGCCGCCAATCATTTGGCTTCTAGCAGTTTTAGGACTTATAATTTTACCAGCGTCTCCCGTAGTTACAACTTCTAATATTTTAATACTACCATCTTTAGGGTTCACCGCTAATTTTACATAATGTGATGAAAAAGAATTGCTAGTAAATTTTAATTGTGCTGCTGTTTTACCATTGGATGCAATCGTTAAATCAATTTTTTCTTGATTGGCTAATTTTAATAAAGCGCTAATATCAATTTTAGTATTGGCATCTGTTTTAGAAATAACCATTTCATTTTTTACTTCCATTGCATCTGCTGTAATGCCCGCAAAGGCAGGTGCCAATTGAATGGCCATTTCTTTTAATTTCTGTTGTAAGGTTCTGCAAGCTAAATCAACAGCAGAGCCTACTGTAGAAGTAGTACCAGAGCCACCTTGAGAGGGACCCGGCGGTAAATCAGAGTCGCCTAATTTGAATTTAATTTTTTGAATAGGCATTTGCATCGCATCAGCTGCAATGATAGACATACTTGTCATCGTACCTGGACCCATATCACTTACAGCACACTCTAATAATAATTTACCATCATTACTTAAAACAATTCTAACCGATGCTGTTCCTTTTCCTGCACCAAATACACCCACAGACATACCATAACCAATAAGCATTCCGTTTTCTTTTAAGCTACCCGGAATTGTAGGACGGTTTTTCCATCCAATTTTTTCCATGCCATAAGCATAGCAGTCTTTAATATTAATATCAGAGAAGGGTAATTTATTTTCTGGATTCACCGCAGTAAAGTTTTTAATTCTTAACTGAATGGGATCCATTTTTAATTTATAAGAAAGCTCATCAATTGCCGACTCTAATGCAAAGCAACCGGTTGCTTCCCCCGGACCACGCATCCAAATAGGTGTACTTAAGTCAAGTGGTAGTAAACTATATTTAGTATCTACATTTTCACAAGCATATAAAAATTTAGAAGCCTCTACAATACCTTCTCTAAAATCTTCATACCTAGACGTATTACTTATGGCCTCATGTGAAATACCTATAAAATTACCTGCAGCATCGGCACCAATGCCAAGCTTTTGCCAAGACTGGGGACGGTAGCCCACCAAGCTAAACATTTGAGGGCGCGTAAGGACCAACTTCACTGGTCTATTTATTTTTTTAGCTGCAATGCAGGCAGCAGGCACATGTGGCCAGCTTCTTAATCCACTTCCAAAACCACCTCCCACATTTTCAGCAATGACTCTTACATTTTTATCTACTAAACCAAATGTTCTAGCCATTGTAGATTGAGTGCTTTTTGGACCCTGTGTTTTATCGTACAAAGTAAGTTTGTCCTCACCTTCCCAATAAGCAATAGTCGCAAAAAGTTCCATGGCATTATGTACTTCAATAGGAATATTATATTCTCCCTCAACAAAAAAAGCTTGTTCTTTAAATTTTTTCTCTGTACCTCTTTTATAATTAATAGGTGCTTTTAAATTCGCGGGTTCTAGTCTTGCTTTATCAAAATTAGTTTCAAATTTTTCAACTTCATATTCAGCTTTTACAAAACGAATAGCTGCATTGGCATTTTCAAAACTATCTGCTACTATTAAAGCAATGGGCTGGCCGAAGAAGCGTACTTTATTATCATATAAAACTTTAAAGCCTCTCCACTCAGAAACATTCTTAGGCCTCTCTGCTGCAATAGGATTATACCCAGGCACGGCAGGACAATTGGCATAATATATAATGTCTAATATACCTGGCATAGCGATGGCCTTAGTAATATCTAAATTTTTAATGCTCCCTTTAGCAATGGTGCTTGTTACAAAAACTGCATAGGCCATATTAGGCAGCTTATGTTCTGCTGTATATTTTGCTTTACCATTTACCTTCTCGGCGCCATCTACGCGCTCATCTTCGAGTAATATTGTATTATTGATTGATTTCATAATGTTGAATTAAAGAGATTAAATTTTAACACCCGATTTAGCTACTTCTTCAATAGCATCAACAATGTTTTGATAAGCACCGCATCTGCAGATATTAGTATCCATATAAGTTTGAATACTTTTTCTAGTTTTTGCATTGCCTTCTCTAACACAGGCTACTGCCGACATAATTTGTCCGCTGGTGCAATAACCACATTGAAAAGCATCGTTCTTTAAAAAGGCTGCCTGCATGGGGTGTAATTTTTCTCCCTCACTTAAACCTTCAATGGTCGTAATTTTATTGTTCTGATTATTCAAGGCTAATTGAATACAAGACTTTACTCTTTTGCCATTGACATGAATCATACAAGCACCGCACTGTCCCATCTCACAACCTTTCTTAGTGCCGGTATAGGTTAAGTCTTCTCTTAATAAATTAAGTATAGTTGTTCTTGCATCAATTTCAAGATTCATTAATTTACCATTAATGGTAATGGCTAATTTTGCTTTAGCAATAGGTAAAGGAATGACGCGGTCTACTGCAAAAGCTTTCACTAAACTAGTAGGCGTAAAATAAAGTGCTGCAATAGATGCGGTTTTTTTCAAAAAGCCCCTTCTGCCATCATGCGAAGTACAGGGTTTCATAAGCGTAGGTTTGATGTAATTTACTAACGAAATTTTATACAATCTTCACATTGCGCGAAAAACTTTCTTCCAAGGAAATTAAAGTTTCTGTACGCTCAATGCCTTTGATTTTTTGCAGTTCATCATGTAGTACAAAACGAAGTTGTTGAATGTCTTTGCAAACAATTTCAACAAACATGCTATAGTTACCCGTTGTATAATTAACACGCACTACTTGAGGAATATTTTTCAAGGCCAGGGCCACCGTATCATACAAAGAGCTCTTTTCCAAGTAAATACCAATAAAGGCTATAATGTCATAGCCCAGCACTTTTAAGTCAACAGCTAAGCGCTTGCCTTGCACAATACCCAATTCCTCTAGCTTTTTAATACGCACATGAATGGTACCGCCCGATACAAAAAACTGCTTGCCTAAATCGGCATAGGAAATTTCAGCATCCTGCATCATGGCTTGAATAATTTGCAAATCCAGCTTATCTATGCTTTTGTCAATGTTTAATTTAGGGTTGATTTTAGGCTCCATATTTATATAGTTTTAAATAATATGGCAATTTATTAATTATTTTCTATATTTTAAACAAAATGATTAAAATATTTGCAACATAAAGGCCAATACTTTAGTTTTGATTTATCAAATGAGGGAAATCAATAGAAAAACCTCAAATGATAAGTTCTTAAATACTGTGGGGTGATGAAATCTTGGCATACATGCCTCCTTGTCTCGGAGGTGAGGATAACGGGATAAACGAAACATAGAGCCGTCCCGAGTAATCGGGACGACCAGGGTAGACCACTCAACTTTGTGTTTTAGCTAACTGCCTCTTGGAGGTTCGACCCCTCCCCCTACAGCCACTTATAGTCCCTATTATATTGTTAATCGATGTAATAGGGATTTTTTATTTGTGTTAGGGGAACTTATTAGGAGAACCTTTTAAAGATTTGCTCTTTTTTTATAGTGTCCGATTCTGTCATATACGCATAAGAGAAATAAGAAAATTACCCTTATTTGAGTAACCTATGAAAATAAAAAAGGCTACCAAATTGATAGCCATTATTACTTAATTTAATTTTTCAGCAATTAACTCATCCATATATTTATTGAAGTTCGAAATATACTGGGTATAAAATTGACCCGTAGCTGGCCCAGAAAACCCAGTATGAATTTTTCTTACTTCCCCTTTTCGATCTATAAAAATGGTAGAAGGATACCCTGCTATTTTATCAATCTGTGGTAATGATTTTTCAGCTTTAAATGGGTCGCTGGGTTCCACTCCCGTATCTAAAATTGGATACTGAATACCAAATTGTTTTTTATATTTCTTTAATGCAAAATTTGCCTCTAAAGGATTATCATATCTTTCATAGGCCAAGGCAATTACCTCTACACCTCTAGAACGATTCTTTTTATAATAATCAGTAATAAATCTTGTTTCATCCATACAATTTGGACACCAAGAACCGAATAATTGTATAACTACTACTTTGTTTTTGAATTCATCATCTGTAAGAGAAACTATTTTACCATCGAGATCCTTAAACTTAAAATCAAGCTTTGTATTTCCAGGTCTCATTTTAGAATAATCATATTCATTTGGTAGCTTTGCAGTTGGGTTAGCTTTCGCTTCCCATTTTGAACTTCCTCCAAAGCCTGCAATTAATTTACCCTCTATAATAGTAGTACTATTAATAAATCGTCCTTCAAAATAAATTACTCTTTCACCATCAAATGCAGAAAGTTTTAAGGTATCCCCTGAAACAAGGCCTTCTAAAAATCTATAATCACCAGTGGGTGTTAAAAAAGAACCAGTTACTTTACCCTCGACATTTTGTTTAAAAGTACCCACAGATTGCATAATCTTATTGGTTTGATTATTAGTTAGCAATACATCCCAAGTTCCAGAGGCATCATATTTAGAAGGCTTGTAATCAATAAATCTTGGTTGGTTCCAATTAGCAATAAAGGATGCCTTAATTTGCTTTCCATTAAGTGTCTTTATATAATATCCTTCCAATTGATCAGCATTATAAGTTGCCACTTCAAAACTAGCATTAAAATAAGGAAGCGTAATTAATAAAGAATCGGAAGATTGTTTCTTAAAATCATCCACAATAATTAATTCTTCTGCATTGATTAAAGTAATTATTGTTTTATCTTTTACCAAAGCAATATTAAAACTAAAAGGAACCGAATTCCCATCTAATCTGTATATAACTCCTTTCCAGTTTCCTGGTTTCAAATAAGGGGTATTTTGAGCAAAGGATAAAAAGGAAATTAATAGAAATCCTAAGAATAAAAAAATCGCCTTTTTCATATTTATAAAGTTAGTAATGTAAATTTAATTCTTATTTTATGATTTTCGACATTCCTCTCTGTTTGCCATTGTTTTTCATAAACTATGTTACCCTACAGGCACTAAAAAGCATCTATTGACGACTTATTAGCACTACCATTAAATCCATCACATTTGTTTGCGTTGGTCCTGTCTTAACTAAGCCACCTACCTCTTGAAAAAAATGATATGAATCACAATTATAAATGTATTGATTCATATTCAACTGAAGATTAGATGCGGTCTGTGATGTGAAGGAATCAACAACTGCTCCGGCAGCATCAGTTGGACCATCAGTTCCATCAGTACCCGCAGATAAGAAAGTAATGCCTGGTTCATCCTTCAATAATTTTGAAATTAAGAGTGCCAGATGTTGATTCCTCCCGCCCAATCCCTCACCCTCTACTTTTATAGTTGTTTCTCCTGCAAAAAGCAAGCAGGTCTTTTCATGAATGTTTTCTTTCTTAGTGTTTTTTATACTATCCATTATATATTTAGCAACATCCATTATATTTCCTTCAAGCTTATCTGTTATTATTTTTGTTTCATAGCCAAATAAGGCTGCCTTTTGTTTTGCTATTTTCAGCGCTAACTTATTTGTACCAATAATTAAATTACTCGTCAGTTCTAATGCCTCATCGGATTCCTTAAGTGTTTCTTGTCTTTTATTATTAACTCCATCCTCTAGTAATTGATAAATTTGAATTGGTATTTCGTTTTTAATATTGTACTTATTGATAATGGAGATTGCATCAGCATAGGTGCTTGGGTCATGCACAGTTGGGCCAGATGCAATAACGTCTATAGGGTCACCTATTACATCGGAAAGTATTAAACTCAGAACCCTTGAAGGATATGCAGTCTTTGCTAAAAGCCCCCCTTTTACTTTGGATACATGTTTTCGGATACAATTCATCTCAAAAATAGCTGCTCCTGATTTTAGTAATATATTATTTAGGTCTTTTAAATCATCGAGAGAACACCCTTCAGGAATATCTGTTAAAAGCGCAGACCCTCCGCCTGAGATTAAACAAATCAGCAAATCATTTTTTTCTGCTTTTTTTGCAATCGACATAATAATCTCTGTTCCTTTGATTCCATTTTCATCAGGCACAGGATGTCCAGCTTCCGTTATCCCAATAAATTGAAGTGGGACTGAATGTTCATACTTTGTTATTATATGGCCTTCTGTTATCCTAGAACCAAGAATGGATTCTATCGTTTGGGCCATGGCAGCACTAGCTTTACCCACTCCAACAATATAAATATTAGCTATAGTTGAAAGGTCAAACTGAAAATTTTCAATTTGTAAATTATGCTGTTCAATTGAAATAAAACGCTTAATTAGGTTCTCAGGTTTTACACCTTCCAGCCCAGCTAAAAATATTTCAGTTGCCGTCTGCCTTGGATCCATTTAAAATATATTTTTTGATTAATTTTTAATTACAATTTTTTTTACTTTAATACTATCTTCATCTAAAACACTTTGTCTATGTAGTTGCAAGTTGTCCCAAAAGAGATTTATTTTGTTTAGCCTCAAAGAATTTAATATTTTTCTTTGCTCTTTTTGTTTATAGATAAGCTTACAATAATTAAGCCGACGGCTAAAGCCAATGTTAAAAGATACCAATACCCCTGATCTGCGTTTGTACTATTTAAACTAGCATTTGCTAAAATATCAGTTGTATTTATTTTTGTATAAACGGGGACTACCCATTTCATTACGTAAACTTGCAAACAGGTCAACACACAAACAATAAAGAGCATAATGAAACTATGCTTGAAAGTAAACCGAAAAAGATCTGATTCTTTACCAACAAGACCTACTGCAGCAGCACCCACTGCAATTGACTGAGGCGAAATCATTTTACCAGTTACACCGCCAGTGGCATTGGCACTTACGGTGACTAAGGGATCGAATCCTAAGGTGTCAGCCGTCTGTGCTTGTAGTTTTCCAAATAATGCGTTTGCGGATGTGTCAGAACCTGTAAGAAAAACTCCTAACCAGCCTAATATAGGCGAGAAAAATGGAAATAATACGCCAGTACTAGCCAACGCACCTGCCATTGTAATTGACATGCCTGCATAATTTGCAATAAAAGCATACCCTACTACAGCAGCAATTGTAATAATCGGAAACATTAATTGTTTTAATGTTGCACCAAATATTTTTATACTTTCTCTAATAGAAATACCAATCAAAGGAATAGAAATTAGCGTTGCAAATACGACTGCAGTACCTGGTGTCGACAAATAATTAAAATCAAACGCCTTTATGGGCAAAGGGTTTCCATCAGGTTGTAGAATTGCGTTATCTAATCCCGGAATTTTAAATTTAATGAACCCAATTGAGTTTAGTATATCTTTCACTGGTTGAAAACCCCATGCTATAATAAATAGTGTCATGATGATGAAAGGCGACCAGGCTCTAAGAATTTGTAAAGATGTATATTTTATTTCAACCGAAGTTTGCAAGGCGGGTTCTTCTTTAAATCTCCAAATGGATTTAGGTTTCCAATATTTTAATAAGAATAGCAAACTTAAAATTGAGGCAATACCTGCTAGTATATCCGGCAGCATTGGCCCCATATAATTGGAAGTAAACCATTGAACAAAAGCAAACGAAATCCCTGAAACTAAAATAGCAGGCATTACTTCTAATGATTTTTTAAACCCTGACATTAGAGTGACGAGATAAAAAGGAATTAAAAGAGATAATAAGGGCAAGGTGCGACCCACCATTTGGGAAATTGCCAACTCTGGAATATCTGACATACGGGAAGCCATAATTATAGGTGTACCAACAGATCCAAAAGCTACGGGAGCGGTATTCGCAATTAAACATAAACCTGCTGCATACAATGGATTAAAACCAAGGCCTACTAACATCGCGCCAGAAATTGCAACAGGTGCTCCAAAACCAGCGGCGCCTTCTAAAAAAGCTCCAAATGAAAATGCAATCAAAAGTGCCTGCAATCTTCGATCAGGTGTAATGGAAGCCATAAACGATTTTATCACTTCAAATTGGCCACTCTTAACGGTTACATTAAATAAAAAAACGGCTGAAATAATAATCCAAGAAATAGGGAATAAACCATAAAGTGAACCATGTAAGGTGGATAGCATTGCAAGCTTAAGCGGCATGCCGTAAATGAGTAAGGCAATAAATATGGCAATTGCTAAAGCAAGTAAACTAGTTATATACCCTTTCATTTTTTTTATCAACGCCCAGAAAATAAAAATGACGGGGATCGCGGCAACTAAAGCGGATAAAGGAATATTTTTAAGCGGATCAATTGTTTGAATCCAGGGCATAATTTGAAATTGTTAATTATTGCAAGTCTATTTTGATTTGATATTCAAATTTGCTTTATCCATTTTGCTTTGTAAATAAGGAATGCCAAACATATGGGTCCATCCAAATATGCGCAAGCCATTGGTTATTTTCCAGATAGCTTCTCTTCTGAAACTTTCTTTATCATCAGGTAGATGACTCACTTTTTCTAATGCGTCGGATAAATCTTTTTGATTTTTATACTCATTAAAATTTAAGGGTAATTTATCTGTTACCAAATTTTGTGCACGTTTAATCGCTTCTTTTAAGTAACTAGGATCTTTAGTAAATTCATAGCCTAGAGACAAACCATGCAAAGTAGCCAATAAGGATTCCATTTGATGATTTACAGAAGGATTATCTCTCTGCCATTTGATATGTGTAATTAATGCTCTTTTAATTTTATCATCCCCGGTCATTTGGTAATACTTATACAAACCATGTGAAACATAAATCTGAGAATAACCATATCTGTCAATCACTAAATTTCCACCTTGGTCAGATGATTTTTGCAGCTCTAACATTATTTTTACTCGATCATTCAATTCAGTGAAATATTTTTCTTTTTTATTTACATCATATATCTCTGATAAATTCCAAACAGATAAATACAATCTTCTACCGCGTAAATCATGGTCTCCCCAAATTCTTCTTAAATGCAAATCGCCTGTTTGTTCCGCCACATCAAGTCCACGATGGTTACCAGTTAATAAATAAGAAGCAATCCAGCCCTGCACCCATACGTGCGCAGATAATAAGGAAGTATAATGTTGACTGGCATGCCTTCTACCCATTCCTAGATATGGACTTGCACCAATACTTCCTTTTTCTTTGTTATCAAAAAAGTCAACTGAATTATTGGTTTCTCCTAGATATTTTTTAGGTGCTGGCCAGTGGGTATTGTCCACATCCATTGCATGCGCAGAATTTGATTGAGCTGTAAGGTAATAATCTCTATTACCCGTTCTCATAAATTCCATCCACCACATAAAATCATTCGCTGGTTCATTATTGGTCCAGGTGTTCCACTTATTCTTAATGTAATAAGTTTGAAAGTCCCCGTAGTTTAACATCCCATACCAAGGTTCCCATTTTTGGTTGAATTTCATCCATTCAAACTTATAATCTAAAGAGCGTTCTAATTCAGGATTTTTTTCTGAACGAACTGAAAAATCTCCGTATACATTACTCTTTGAATACCAGTCAGCATTTGCATGCGTCACAGGTGGATCTAAAAAATAATTTAATTGTTTTAGAATTTCAGCATGTGGTGTTTTGGCATCATAAAAATCATATACAAATTCAGTCGTCTTAGCCAAACCTTGTGCAAAATTGCCTAGCATTTCACTATCAGGCATGCCTGTTGCTCTTGCAAAAGCCATTGGAGTAACACTAGGAGACCAGATATAAGTGTATAAAAAATTACTGTCTCCTTGAATTGCAATTTCCTTAGGGTACTCCTCAAAAAAGTTACGAATACCAACGCCTATTCCCCATTTAGTATCTGAAAGGGTTATCCAGCCAGAGGCCTTGTCTTTTTTAAATATTTCTTTCTGATTCAATTTTAAACTACCCTCAAAACCTTTTGTTTGAACCGTTGGCGTAGTGGTATTTAAAGCAGGTAAGCTATTTAAATTAGGGCCTGTTTGAACAAGTGAAATAGATTCATTTTTAAGATTATTTAATTCAATTGTTTTTTCAACGCCAGGTGCAGTCCAACTACCATCAAAATTTCCGGTTTTAAATTGTTTGTCTTCGTTTAAAAAATATTTAATCTGAAAACCAGCTGAACTAATTTGGTCATTAGGTATCATCCAACCTGGATCATTCTTTAATGCATTTTCATCTACAATACTTTTATTTTGTGTCGCAACAGATGCATACTCTCCTTCTACTTTTTTATGCATATCTGGATCTCCTGTGTAAACAATACTATGTAACACTTTAATATAAGATTTACCAGCATAAGCATGAATACGCATCACAAAAGGTGAACTATTATTATCTTTTTTATTATATAAATAGTCTCCCTCAATTCTAATAATAGCATGTAACGGACCTGAACCTTTTTCTTGAACAGTATGCGTAATTTTAACCCTAGAAGTGTCAATACCAGATTGATCTAATATATTTAAAAAACTACCTTTTGTTTTACTAGACTCCGCAATTAAGTCTTTCTCATCAAAGCCATTACGATCTAAATCCAATTCAACCTTATCTAAAAAACCACCACCAAGTTTATTAATGGTAAATTGTAATGGTCCTGTGTTCACTCTAACTCTGCCATAGGGTCTCTGATTGTTTTCTACAATGATTCGATCCCCCATAAATTCTTTACGAACTACGTCTGAACCAAATTCAACACTATACTTATTTTGAGTATCGGAAAAGAAAAATACCCATACCCATTTAACACTTGTCGAAGCTGGCTCCCAAGTATTGACAATCGTAATTTGAGAAGGAATCTCTTCTCCCAAAGAATTCAATACCCTTACATTATCACTTGATTGTAATTTGTCTTTTGGAAATGGTATACCTAGTAATTGTGGTGCGCCAGGAACATTTTTTTCAATCACTAAAGGAATTTTCTCAGAAGCTGCTAAATTATTTATCAAAATAAATTGAAAAATAATGAGTAGTAAAACGTTATTCTTTTTCAAATTAAATATTTAAACTTATTTATTGGATAACATTGGGAATAATCTTCTAATATCAGCCTCTGTTGGTTGTAATCCGTATTCTGTGATCTCAAATGATTCTGCATATTTAAAACTTGCCGCTTTTTCTGGAGAGTACCATTTACCTATACCAGCTTTTTGAGCTGGGCTCATGGTTCTTTCCATCCAACGACCTTTTAACCAAGCTTTTCTTGCTGCTGGATCTTTTGGAACTTGAGGATCTATTTCGCCGCCATTTGCAATCCATGGTAACCACTCATACATTTGAGAAGTATGTTCATTTAAACCATCTACTTTTTGATCTAATGCTTCATCGATACCAATTACAATGTCATGACTAAATGGATTAGGCTTTTTAAAATTATCCTGCATATATAAAAAAACAGGATTCTTTTTTAAAGCGGGTACATCAGCAGCGACATTAGGAACAGCAACCATATAAGACGCATCTTCTACCAACTTACCTGCATTTCTATGATCAGGATGGTAATCATTAGGACGTAAACCAAAAACAACATCAGCATTCCATTTTCTGATTTCACGAATAACTTGCATTCTAACATTCAAGTCTGGCAATAATTCACCATCATGATTATTTAATACAACATATTCGTCGATACCATATTTTTTTGCAGCACGCTGTGCTTCTGCTCTTCTTCTTTGTCCTAATACACCACCCCCTTCTGCATAGTGACCAGCGTCACCATTTGTTAAAGCAACAAATTTTACAGCAACGCCCATTTTAGCTAAAAGTACGGCTGTTCCGCTCATTTTAGAATCAGCGTCATCAGGGTGTGCAAATACAGCTACAACTCTAATTCTTTTATCTTGAGTTGTTTGTGCTTTTGTATTCAAATTGAAAACAAAAACGAATAATACCGTGGCAATTAAAAATTTTTTCATTGTAAATTTTTTATTTTATGAATTATAATACTGAATCCGATTGGGACATTTTACGCATAGCTTTAATTTCAAATTCGCTAATTAAATATATAATAATTTAATAACATAATCAAGGAAAGTATTATTAGTGCTATAACTCCCAGCCCTTTCTATACTCTCTATAAAAATATTTATTGGCAGCAGCAATATTGGTAATTTTCATGTTCTCGCTATCGTAATAAATACGCTTACCTGTTCTTAAAGCAACCCCTCCTAATAAAATAGTTTCTGTAATCGCATTTGCCTTTAAAAAGCTACCCGGCGATTCTTGTTTATTCATAAAGGCGTCAATCCAAATATCATTAGGCGCTTCTCTTTTTTCAGCAGGCCTTGTTTTATCTTTCATATAGGCTACCATTTTTGCATTAGGAATAAGGGTTGGATTTTCACAATTAAATCCTGCTAATATTTTTCCTTTATCGCCCACAAACATCATTCCTTCCACAGGTAGTTCTGCATTTATATTGTCTACTTCATCTGGAATGGCTGGTCGCATTCCTCCATCATACCAAAATAAATTAAAGGCAGGTAGTGTTTTTTGTGCAGGGAATTTAAATCTTACCATGGAGCTATAAGGAAAGGCTACATCATTTTTAATACCTTGACTTACTTGATTGACTATTTCACGATTCGTGGTGCCGCAGGCTTCTGCACTTATAGGTGGTGTATCAATGCCAAGTGTTAAAAATAGTGGCCATAAACTATAGTGGCCCATATCTGCAATGGTACCACCGCCAAAATCATACCAACCTCTAAATGTCATATGGGTATAATCTAAATGATACGCTCTATCTGGCACAGGCCCTAACCATAAATCCCAATTCATTCCATCAGGAATAGGCATAGACTCTGTTGGATTTCTGGTGAACTGAGGCCAGACGGGTCTGTTCGACCAATTATGTATTTCTTGTAAATTACCAATCACTCCATCTTCCAACATTTTTTTCAAGTTCTGATTCCCTTGAATATTTGAATACGCCATTAAATGTGTACTTACGCCTGTCTTTCTTGCAGTATCAATAGTTAATCTTGCTTCATACATTCTGTTGGCAATAGGTTTATGTATCACTACATGCTTCCCTTTATTCATAGCAGCAATAGATATAGTACCATGCAAATGATCGGGTGTCATTATTTTAACTGCATCAAAATCTTTTTCTTTATCTAATAATTCTCTGAAGTCTTCATAAGAAGTGCAGGCCTTCTTTGTATTTGTTGCATTGGTTCTTGCATAATACCCATTCACCATTTCTTCTCCGACATCTCTTCCTCCTGGTATACCATTTAAGCTAGCGCCCCAATTCGTATTGCCAGTGGCCTCTCTCATTAAATTTCTAATTCCAGTGGTTGACCAGTCGCGATAATTGGTACTGAACTTATTAGGATCGCAAACTGAAACAATTTGCACTTTGGGATTTTTAAGTAAGTCAATTAATTCACGAATACCCTGCGTGCCGCAACCTATATAAGCCATTGTAAGCTTGTCACTTGGCGCAATATAACCTTTGCCACCTAGCACATGCCTAGGCACAATGGTGGCTGCAATGGAAGCTGCTACAGTATTTCCGATAAACTTTCTACGATTTAATTTCTTAGCCATGATAGTTTCATTTAAAGTGTAAATAATAAAGAAGACTGCAAAGAAAAAAGAGAGACCCTCTTTAAAATTAGATAAAATATCTTACCTTTTAGTCATCATTTATAAACAACAATTTTATGAACAGAAGAAAATTTATAGAAAATAGCGCGGCTAGTTTAGCTGCAGTAGGTATCCTCTCTCATTTACCTAACTCTTTATTTGCCATGCCTAATTACAAGGGAATCAATATCCCTATTGGTTATCAGTCATATGTGCTTCGTGACGAAATCAATAAAGATATTGTAGGTACTTTAAAAAAGACTTTTGAAATGGGTTATCAGCATGTTGAAATGTGTTCACCCTTTGGCTATGCGCCCGGTACTTTTGGAGCACTTGCAAAGTACAGTGGAAAAGAATTGAAAAATATTGTAAATGATTCAGGCCTAGCTTGTTATAGTACCCATTTTACTTGGAATGAATTAGATAAGCATTTAGATGCGCGTATCGCATTTGCACATGAAATGGGATTAAAGCATATGGTATGTTCTGGAGGATTGTATGGAAAAACAATGGATGAATTGAAAAAGCAATGTGATACCTTAAATAAAATTTCAGAAAAAATTACTAGCGCTGGTTTAGTAGCTGGTTATCATAATCACAATGGAGAGTTTGAGCAGAAAAAAGACGGCAGACCCGATTATGATATTATTTTAGAACAACTAGACCCTACCTATGTTAAAATGCAGTTCCAAGTAGCAGCTATACAAGTGGGCTATAAGGCAGCCGATTATTTCCGTAAGTTCCCTGGTCGTTTTATTTCAGCGCACCTTTCAGATTTTTCAGTAGACAACCACAATAAACAAATTGTATTAGGTGAAAAAGGATTAGTTGATTGGAAAGACTTTTTTGTAGCAGCTAAAGTAGGTGGTTTAAAATGGGTCTATGTAGAGATGGAATCTGACCCAGGTACTTTAGAAGGCAGTGCCAAGTATTTAAAAACGATGTAGAAATTCTGGGAGAATAAATAAACAGTTATACTATTCAAACCCATGGGGAAAAATAAATTGGGAAATAAATTAGGAAATAAAGTAGAAAATAAATTAGGGCGCGCCGATTTTATTAAAAAAGCGGCCTTGGCCACTGCAGGTTTTTATATCGTACCTAGAAGTGTACTTGGCGGTGTAGGCTATGTTGCGCCTAGCGATAAATTAAATATTGCAGCCATTGGTTGTGGTGGTGAAGGCGATAACGATATTCAACATTTAGCCAATACCCCTAATAAAAATTCCAATATTGCTTTTTTATGTGATGTAGATGAAAGGCCCGCCGCTTCTAAAAGAAAACAATTTCCAAAAGCAAAATTTTACCGGGACTGGAGAGAAATGTTTGATAAAGAAAGTAAACATTTTGATGCAGTTACTGTTGCCATACCCGATCATAACCATGCATTAGTGGGTTTAAGTGCGATGCAATTAAAAAAGCATTTGTATTTACAAAAGCCTTTAACGCACGATATTTATGAAGCCAGAATTTTAACGCAAGCTGCTGAAAAATACAAAGTAGTAACGCAAATGGGCGACCAGGGCGCTTCTTGCGATGGTATGCGTACAATGCGTGAATGGTTTGAAGCTGATTTAATTGGAGATATAGAAAAAGTATATTGTTGGACCGACCGTCCTGTTTGGCCACAAGGTATTGCATGGCCAAAAACCAAACCTCCTATTCCTAAAGAATTAAATTGGGACTTATGGTTGGGCACTGCTCAAAAAACAAATTACATAGATAACTTGGTTCCATTTAATTGGAGAGGTTGGTGGGAATTTGGAACAGGCGCCTTAGGAGATATGGGCTGTCATATTATGGGCCCTCCTTTTAAATTATTAGAATTAGGTTATCCTACAGAAATATCAGGAAGTGCAAGCACAGTGTACAGTGGTATATTTAAAGAGGCCGTTTATCCAGAGAGTGGCCCCTTATCAAGTTCTTTAAAATTTAAGTTCAAGCAAAAAAATGGCAAGGACTTAGATTTATTTTGGATGGACGGAGGTATTACACCAGAGCGTTTGAATGAACTTGATCCCGAATTAAATTCTAACGATGCGCTAGGCGACTTCCCCGGTGAAAACGATTTTGAAGGTGCTACTTTATTTATTGGTACTAAAGGAAAGGTAGCCTGCGGTTGGGGTGGCAGCCATCCAAGATTATTACCACTTAGTTTAAATAAGGATGTAAATATTCCTGAAAAATATGCAAGAGTAAAAGGCAATATGGATGGACATTGGTGGCAATGGGTAGATGCAAGCATTGCAGGTTATGGCAATATGGAAGTAGACTCCCCTTTTGTAGGCTATGCAGGCCCCTTAACAGAAACTGTTTTATTGGGTAATTTATTATTACGCAGTTTTAATATTCGTGAAAAAATAAAAAGAGTGGATCCTGTTTATGGTAATATGGAAGGCTATAAATTTTCTGGAAGATACAAGGCCTTGAAATGGGATGGAGAGAATATGCGTGTCACTAATTTTGAAGCGGCGAATCAATTTATTAAAAGAGAATACAGAAAAGGTTGGGGTGAATTGAAATTATAACTGATCATAGTATAAACCAGCGGCACCTAAAATGCCTGCATTCTCTAATTCAGATAATTCTATTTTCAAATTAGTTATTGAATGCCCAAAGGCAAAAGTATTTATCCGTGCCCACATATTTTTTTCAAAATAAGGATACGCATGTCTTACAGATCCTCCAAGTACAATAAAGGAAGCATCATAAGTATACATGATTGTTTTTATAGCATTACCTAAATGCGTACCCATTTCTGCATAATACTGCTGGGCTTGCTTATCTCCTGCTTTAGCACGTTCGAATACTTCTTCCCCCTTTAAATTATAAATATGAGAAAAATATTGGCCGCTGGCATAGTATTCATAATTGTGGTCTAAGTAGTCGACCATTCCAAACTCACCTGCCCCACAATTTGAACCAGCGAACAAATGCTTATTGACTATTGCTCCGCCACCTAAACCTGTTCCAATAGAAAGTCCAATCATATCTGACTTGCCCCTGCCCTTTCCAAAATGAAACTCACCTAAGGCAAAGCAGTTGGCATCATTGTTTACATAAACAGGAAGCTTATATTTTTTTTCTAAAATTTCTTTGAGGGGTACTTCTTTCCAAGAAGGAATATGTTGTACATCGTATACAATACCTTTTGCTAAGTCAACCACACTTGGAACGCCAATGCCTATGGCTACCACTTCATTATCCAATAGTGTATCTATTAATAAATAAAAATCGGCTAATACTTCCTCTACAGTGCCTGCACTTTTAATGCGTTTGCTTTGAATAGTATGTATATTTCCCTCATGCACTAAACCCGCACGAATATTAGTAGCCCCTAAATCAATTCCTATAACTTTTGTTTCACTCATAAAATAGTTTAAGCAATGTCGCTTTCTTTCTTTTTAAATAATGAAATGGTTTTATTGGTAATTATAGGCTTTGCCCAAAATCCAATACTAAATATAAAGCCAAGTGTTAAAAATAAAAAGCACATGCCTAATCGTAAACCATAGTTATCTCCTAGCCAACCAACTATTAAAGGCACAATAGCGCCACCTATAATACCCGTTACCATAATGCCCGAAAACGAGCCATGGTGTTCACTTACAGAGTTTAAGGCCAAAGAAAATATAATGGGATATATAACTGAAGCAAAAAATCCTACCATTGGAAAGGCAATTAAAGCCATAGAAGAAGTTCCGAATAATGCCACTAATAAACTTATAATTGCAAGTCCCGTAAAAGTTATGAGTACAATACGGCTATCCATAATTTTTAATAGTAGTAAACCTAGTACACCACCCGCTGTCATTAGTCCCCAAAAATAAGCAACAGTTTCAGCACCTATTTTTTGAGGATCTAATCCGTGGTAGCTTAAAAGAAATTGTGAAATCCAATTCGCAACACCTTGTTCAGAACCTACATAGCAAATCATAGCTATAAAATATAAAACTACTTGCTTATTCTTAAGTAGGGTTATATGTGTGGCGAGTGCACCTGCCTTTTCATCTTGTTTTAATTCAACTGCTGGAAATTTGGATACTGCAATTATTAGTATCATAAAAAAACAAATGACTACAAATAAAAAGTAAAGTGAAATCCAAGGTAGTTGCGGAGGCACTAATGTATATAAATAAGTAAGTAAGCCATTGTCTTTCGTATCATGACCCATGGCGAATACCAATTTAGAATAGACTAAAGGGCTTAAAAAGGAAGCAAAGCCAAATATAAGCTGGGCTAATACGGAATAAAATGCAAAGTTTTCTTCTCCTCCTGAAGTACGAAGTAATGGATTAATAACTACTTGCAACATAGCCATGCCACATCCTATTATAAATAAAGAACCTACCGCCGATAAATAATTAGGAAATAAGGCTAAAATAAGTGAGCCTAGAAAAGCCACGGCAAAAGCAGTTATCATTACTTTTTTCTCTTTGTACTTTTCTATCATCATTCCAGAAGGAATAGACATGACACCATATGCAATGAAAAAAGCAAAAGGCAAGAAGGCTACTAAGGTTAAACTTAAACTAAAGCCTTTGATTAAATCGGGAATCAAGGGCCCCATAATATTTGTCAAAAAAGAAATAACAAAAAATGTTAGTAGAATAAGGAAAACGATATAAGGGCTTCTTTTCATAAATTATTTTATTTTGTTACTATTGCTCCAGCCGAAAGGCTTGTACTTATTACTTCTCCCGCTTTAATGCTTAACCATTCACCGTTTTGAATTGCTTTATCGGGCTCATTGGTATATTTAGAAGTCCATGGCTCTAAAGCCACGGTATAACATTTACCCCACCATGGAAAATCTTGGCTGGCGTTTCTTTCCTGCCATAACCATAAACATTTAAATATTTGCGCATCCCAGCTTACACTAAAAGCAATTTTTTGATCAGGATTAGTAATGGTGTAATGGGCTTTATTATTAGCAGTTTCAAAATTGCTTAAAAAAGAAAGGTCACGGTAAGCAGGTGCATCAGTATTAGGAATCACAGATGCATCAAATGCTTTGCCAGTAGGGTCTTCCGCTTGTGGCCAGTTATAAGTTTTACCCGCTTTAAACCTTCTTGGCTCAAGAATATCATCATGTACTTCCATGGTTTTTGCATTGGTCTCAATTTTTGCGCCTTCCTTTAAAAATGGAAGACCAAATGCAATATGATGTCCCCACATGATATCAAGTTCTGTGCCACTTTCATTAGTGAGTTGTTCTGTAATTATTAATTGACTACTGTTTTTTTGAAGGCTCAGTGTCTTTTCAATTAATAAAGGCATTCTTAAAGGTCTTGTCCAAAATTTTACAGCTACTTCATCAGGAGTATCTTTTACTATTGCATACTTCCATGGAATTAAAGAAACTTCTCCATGCAAACCTAAAGAAGCACCTCTATAATTAAAGGAAGGACTATTAGGAAGAATTTCCTGCCATCCACCATAATAATAATCTTCGGACTGATTATGTGTATCGCGCATTTGTGAAAATACCTGCGCAGGGTTTTGTATACCTTTATCTAATCTTAATAAAAAATCGAGGTCTAAGGGTTTGTATTTAAATTCAAAAATATCTGAACCGCGATCGGCTAAAATACCAATGCGCAAAAAAGCATTTTCTAAATACACTACTTTCATACCTTTTAAAGCCCAGTCGTCGCTAATGCTACAGTCTTGATTTGATTTTTTAGTTTGCATTTATTTAGAATTTTACTTAGGTAGCCAACTTAAACATACAGGCGATTTAATATTTTCAACTGTATTGAATAAGCTAAGCGTTCCGTTGTATGAATTTACGTTAAATATGGCGATTGTATCCGAATCTTGATGGGCTACTAATAGCCATTTTCCAGTTGGGTCAATAGTAAAATCTCTGGGCGTTCTACCTCCCGTTGGATAAGAAGCAATATAGTTAAGGCTTTCAGAAATGCGGTCAAATGCAAATAAACGAATAGTATTATCTGATCTCATGGAAGTATAAACGAATCTTACGTCTGCAGAAACTCGGATAGCGGCTGCACCAAGGTCGGTATCTATACTTGTAGAAGTGTTCACTGACTCATTTAATGAACCGCTTAATTGCCCACTCAAATCGAAATTTCCCTTTATCTTATACTCCTTTTTTTCAGCACTATGTTTGATAATAGTAATCGAGCCATTAAGTTCATTGATAATAAAACCATAGGCATAATTTTCATCAAAACAAATATGACGCGGCCCAGATCCAGCAGGTAGTAGTATTATTTGCTCCTCCACAGCGTTAAATTCAATCTTATTATCAGTTTTATTATTATTTATGCTATTCTTTTTTTGAACACTATACACTTTAACTTGATCTAATCCTAAATCACAAACTAATAATTTATTAGACTCAATATCAAAAAAAGTGCAATGCGCATGTGCATGAGTTTGTCTACTTGGATGCTGGCTGCTTCCCTTATGGTATATATTAAGCGGTTCATGAAAATTTACATCAGCAGTAGGCTCAACATTAATATTATGTATAAGTAAATTACCGGTTTCATAACAAGCGCTTGCAGTGAAGCTTTGGCCTTCTGCATTTTTAAAATAATGTATATGGCAGGGGCAACCACCTTCAATAGCTTGCGTATTTATTAAGCTAAGCGAATGATTCTCATTAATAGTATAAGAATGTATTACAGGTTTTTTAGAAGCAAGAATTTCTGAGACTGCAAATAAATAGGTAGACGATTTAGTTTCCAGTTTAATGCTACTACTATGCATTATACTAGCAATAGATAAATAACTTGGATTCACTTGAAATTGATTATTTAATAATTTCAATTCGCCAGCACTTGCATCAAAAGCAAAACATGATATACCTTCTCCATGGCCACCAAAATCTCCGGCTACTATTTCAGTATAAGAGCCAACATATAAGATATGTGTTTGATTTGAGCTGTTCATGATTTAACTATGTAGTAGTAGTAGTGGTAGTAGTATTTATAGTGTTATTTATTCTCTATTAAATAAGAAGCAGTATAGGCTGCTTGTAATTTTTCCAAAACCAATTCAGGGGCGGTATCATGCAATAAATAAGCATGTATGGTTTCACCTAAAAAGGTTTGAAACTTAGGCCAGCCTTGATATCTAGGCCTTAGATAGGCATTGGTTAAACTAGGCATTGTGTTTGTAAAAAAATTATTTGTAATAACATTTGCCTGCTTATTCTCCCAGGCCATTTTATTACCAGGTTGTCCTTGTGCATTTACATATATAGTGGATTGTACAACGTCACTACATATCCAAGCAGCATAATTTGCTGCTTCTTGTACATTACTACAAGAACTTGTTATAGCAATGCCAGCTCCTCCTAGTACTACATTATTTATTTCAGGTGCTGTATGGTATTTTAAAATATTTTTTCTAAAGCCAGCTCTTGAATAATTCGTATAACAAAAAGCAAGCGGGCTATAAGCAATATCATTTTGCTCAGCCATATAATCATATAAAGCAATCGGGTTCCAATCCAAAGCCTTGGGATGAAATACATCTCGCATTGTACGAAGCATGCTTAGTGCTTTTATTCCTACTGAAGGTTCAACTAATAATTCATTATTTTCTTGAATGGGTGATCCAAATTGGGCTGTAAGGCTTAAAAAGCTACATAAACAATCGGTGGGACAAAGTGCCATACCAATATATAATTTTTTTGAAGCTAAGGTTTTAGCTAAAGCAAAAACTTCCTCCCAGGTATTAGGTAAGCTATCATTAACCATTAGGTCGGCTCTATAACTAGCGCACTGCATAGCAGCATCAATGGGTAGTGCCCATTGTTTTTCATGATAATGATAAGATTCAAAACTTGGGCCAGCAGAACTAATTTTAAGTTCATTTAAAATATTTGCAGGCAGTAAATCATTTAAGGGCATTAAGCATTGAGATGCCTCCGCCACACCTACATGTGGGTGATCCATGATAATTAAATCAAATTGTTTTGAAAGCGCTTCTAATGACTGGTCTCCAAAATTAGTAAGTGATCTTTTTTGCCAGTCTACTTGAATGCCTTTCTCTTTGAAATACAGCTCAGATGAGGCTATCAGCGGATCATATCCTCTTGCGTGATCCCAGGTAATGCCTTTTAATTTAATCATGAATACTGCTTTATTTCTTTTCTAAACTCTTATTGTAAAAAGCTTGTATTTTTTCTTGACCTTCTTTAGATCTATAAAACTTGCCAAGAGCAGCTGCTTCTTTAGCTTGCAAAGCAGGTGTAATTCCATTAGCAGCTTCCTGTGTTAATTGTTTAATAGCTTGAAGCCTGTCTGGTAATTGAGCTGCAAATGTTTGTGCAAATTCAGTAGCCTTCTCTATAAAATTCTCTCTTGGGTATATATAATTAATAACGCCGCGTGCATGCATTTCTTCTGCAACAATAGTTCGGCCCGTCATTACAATTTCATTGGTTAAATTAATACCTATTTTTTTAGTAAGTCTTAGGCTTCCTCCACCGCCAGGAATAAGGTTTAATAAAATTTCAGGAAGACCCATCTTTGTACCAGCAGCCGCCACTATCATATCACAGGCAAGTGCAATTTCAAAACCTCCACCAAAGGCATAACCATTAATAGCAGCTATGACTACTTTAGAATTATTTTCAATACCTGCATATAAAGAATGTCCCTTTAATTGAAAGGCGTCAAACTGAGCCTCTGTTTGCTGCGCATACTCTTTAATATCGGCACCTGCCATAAAAGCCTTACCAGCACCGGTTATCACCACCACCCCTATTTCTTGGCTATCAGCCTTATTTACAAAGTCTAATGCATGAATAATTTCATCCATCATAAATGTATTCATGGCGTTTAACTGTTCTGGCCTGTTAAATTTTATCCAAGCAATTTTATTATGTATCTCTAAAATGATATGCTCGTATTTCATTATTTAATTTTTTTCAATTATTTCGTCTTCAGTTTTTCTACAGAAATAATTTTTTCACTTAATAAAGTTTCAATCGCCGCTTCGTCATAACCCAATTCTTTTAAAATTTCTGGGCCATGCTCACCAATCATCGGAGAAGGTCTGGTAATAGCACCAGGTGTTTCACTCATAGTGAATGGAATATTAGTCACTTTTAAATTACCTGCCTTAGGATGTTGAATATTTACAAAAGTATTATTATGTATTACTTGTGGGTCGTTAGCTACCGCCGATTGATTATTCACTTGCGCTACCCATAAGTCGTATCCTAGCATTATTGTAAGCCACTCTTCGGTAGTTTTAGTAATAGTAACTGCTTGAATGCGGTAATAAATTTCATCTCTTTTATCGAATAAAACTTGCTTATCGTTATATACTAATAAACTAGGGTCTCCTAGGGCTTTCACTAGTATATCAAAGGGGTTCATGGCAATAGCTAAATAACCATCCTTGGTTTTATAAGTACCAAAAGGGGCTGGATTACCCGGATGCCCAATACCCGATTCTGGCCTTTCAAACTGAACGCCTAAATTTTGAATAGTGAAATAGTCTTGCATTTGAAATGCAATGGCAGATGAAAGTAGATTAGTTTGTATTTCTTGCCCAATGCCTGTTTTTTCTCTAAAATAAAGTGCCGCTAAAATAGCGTACACACAGTTAAAAGCGTTTACCTGATCACATAGTGCGGTGCCTAAAGCAACCGGACCATCCGATTTTTTTCCACTAGTCATAATAGCGCCACTTACACTTTGTACGAGTAAGTCTTGGCCAGGTCTTTTTAAATAAGGGCCATCACTACCCCAACCCGATGCAGAACAATAAATAATTTTTGGATTTATTTTTTTTAAAGCAGCATAGCCATAGCCTAATCTTTCCATCACGCCAGGTCTAAAATTTTCAACTACTATATCGGCCTGTTCTATTAATTGTAGTATAATTTTCTTGCCTTCTTCTTTTTTCATATCAATAGCAATAGATCTTTTATTTCTATTCCATGCCATAAAACATGGCGACTCATCATCTGCTATCCATTTATTGAAAAATGTCATGCCGCGATAAATATCACCAGAACCATACCTTTCTATTTTAATTACATCTGCTCCTAAGTCGCCCAACATTTGTGTGGCGTAAGGACCTTGTAATAGTTGTGAAAAATCAATCACTTTTAAACCTGCTAATGCCTGCTTCATTGTATACGCTATTATTTATATTTAATTATTCGGTGTATCTAGGCAGCGTGCAAAGTCCGCCATCTACTTTAATGTCTTCTCCAGTAATAAAACCCGATTCATCAGAAGCCAGGAAAACCGCTGTCATGGCCACTTCTGAAGGAGTCCCTAGTCTGTTCATAGCGTGTTGTGCAGCACTTTTTTCTAAAAAAGCAGTGCCTTCTGTCTCTGCTCTTTTTGCATTCATAGGTGTATTAATAGCCCCTGGAGAAATACTATTAAAACGAACATTGCTTGCACCAAACTGTCCAGCTAATTGATTGGTCATGGCTAGCATGGCTCCTTTAGCACCTGCATAGGCCGTCCAATTATGCCAACTACGAAATGCTTGTGTAGAAGAAATATTAATAATACTACCCGACTTTTCTTTAATCATATGCGGAAGCGTTTCTTTAATAGTTCTAAACACACTTTTTAAATTAATATTCATAAGGGTATCCCAATCGCTTTCTGGCATTTCCATAATATTACCGCCAATGGCTACTGCTGCATTGTTCACTAGTATATCTACTTTCCCAAATGCTTTAATGGTTTGATGTACTAAATTTTTTACATCCTCTGTATTACCTACATCGGTTTTTACGGCTAATGTTTTAGCACCATTAGCAGCCAAGTGTTTTGCTTCCTGATTTAATTTTGCTTCATCAATATCACTTAGTACCACCATGGCACCTTCTGCTGCAAAGGCAGTGGCAATCGCAAGCCCTATTCCACCTGCAGCACCCGTAACAATGGCTACTTTATTTTTTAATCTCATGCAATTATTTTTTTTCGTTAATCGTTATCCAATACTTTTCAATTTCTTCCAAACTCTTTCCCTTGGTTTCAGGAATAATTTTAATTGATAAATACAAAGCCGGCGTAGTCACTAAAGCAAATAACCAAAAAGTGCCAGCGGGTGTAAGCTTTTCTAATAATAATGGCGTAAGCTGCCCTACCAGCGCGGTTCCTATCCAAAGTGAGAAAGTGGCTAATGCCATGGCTTGGCCTCTAATTTTAGCTGGAAATATTTCAGATAATAAAACCCAAATAACAGGGCCATAAGAAAAAGCAAAGCAGGCAATGAAAAATAAAATAAAAGTAAGCAGCAAGTAAGTATTATTAATATTAAAATAAAACAGACCACCCACAATAATTAATGAAGATAAAATACCTATGACTCCAGCAATAAGTAATGGCCTACGACCTAATTGATCTATTTTCCAAATGGCAATTAAAGTAAATAATACATTCACTAGCCCAATAATAACTTGACTACCTAAGGCGTCGGCTATGGGAAGCCCCGCCGATTCTAGTATTCCAGGACCATAATATATAATGGCATTAATGCCGCTAATTTGAGTAAGAAAAGCTAGTGAAATACCAATTAACATAGGCAGTCTAAAACTTCCTTTAAAAACAATACTTAATCCACCGCTCTCCCTAGCTAGGTTAGACTTAATATCATTCATTTCTTTTTGCGCTTCTTCGTCATTGACAATTTTATGTAAAATAGTTAAGGCTTCTGTTTCTCTATTTTGAATAGTTAACCATCTTGGACTCTCAGGTACAATTTGTAATAGTACTAAAAATAAAATAGCAGGAACAGCAGAAGTACCTAACATAATTCTCCAAACCTCTGAAACCATTATCTGGTATACAGTTCCCGTGCTTTGCGCAAAAGTTTCAGATTGTGAAAGCTTTAATAAATAAGCATTGCTAAAATAAGAACAAAGAATACCAATGGTAATAGCGAATTGATAAAGCGCCACCAAGCGCCCTCTTTTATGTGCAGGAGAAAGTTCTGAAATATATAAAGGCGATACCATGGAAGCTACCCCAATACCTAGGCCGCCCACAAAACGGTAAAAAACTAAATCGTTGAATCCTATAGCGAATGTGCAACCAACGGCGGAGACGCCAAAAAACAAGGCCGATAAAATAAGCACTTTTTTACGGCCATATTTATCGCTTAAAACACCCGCCATGGCAACACCAGTAATGCAACCTACTAAGGCAGAACTTACATACCAACCGGTGCTTATAGCATCTAAATGAAATTGCGTGGATACAAAATTAATAGTGCCAGAAATAACAGCAGTATCATAGCCAAATAAAAAGCCCCCCAAGGAAGCAATAATGGCCAATGTATTTATGTAATTTTTTTTAGAAGATGCCATTGTCGTAATTGTGGTTTATGATTAGCTAAAAGCAAGGAAATTCGTATCTCTAATATACGATTTTATGATGAGACCCAAAAAGCCCTAAATATTGACTGGCTAAGCTTTATCTTTGCCCCATGGGCCAGAAAAAACTGATCAAATTTGCAGCCATTAAGCAGTACGAGAATGTACTGGAATACCCACAGGGAATGCTGGGCAAATGGAAGGCCTATTTTGAAAAGTTAAGCTTGGGAGAATTTCCCATTTCACTAGACAACCTTGAAATTAGCGCTAATAATAGTCCCCAAAATAATACTGCTATTAAGCCCCTGGTATTGGAGCTAGCCTGTGGGCGTGGAGAATATGCGGTAGGCTTAGCGCGACTATTTCCTGAACAAAATTTTCTTGGGCTGGACATTAAAGGCAATAGAATTTGGAAAGGTGCCAGTATTGCTAATAAAGAAGGCATTAAAAATGTTGCCTTTGTTAGAACGCAGATAGAACAAAGCATTCAATATTTTGCCAAAGAAGAAGTAGCCGAAATTTGGATTACTTTTCCTGATCCTCAATTAAGATTATCTAAAGCCAAAAAAAGATTAACCCATCCGCAGTTTTTAAGACTATACCAGCAATTTCTTAAACCCGGTGGTATTGTACATTTAAAAACAGATAGCCCTAATTTATACTTATTTACCAAAACAGTGATTGAGCTCTATGGGCTTACACTATTAACTGCAACTGATGATGTATATGGAACAGCCTTTATGCAATCGGCTAAATGGGACGAAAGCTGTGCTATTAAAACTTATTATGAAGGCTTGAACATTGCAAGTAGTAATCGTATTCATTATATTCAATTTAAAATTGATGCGGCATTACCCATTGCAAAAGATGAAACCCTTAAAGAAATGATTGCTGCATTTGAAGTAACAGAAACACATGATGCGAAAAGAGAAAGAGGCGTTAAAGTAAACGAAAATTAAAGCAAGGGAAAGTTAAAGTAATCAAAAGTTAAAGCAAAGGAAAATTAAAAATGACTGAAGGAGTACAATATTATATAGACGTTGATGGTAAATATGTATTTACAGAATTGTATCACAAAGAAAGAGGCTATTGCTGTGGTAATGCATGCAGACATTGCCCTTATAATTACGAAGCCGTGCCTGAACCAGTAAAAACAAGGTTACTACTTATAAAAGAATTAAGCGAAAATAAAGGCCCCAATGCAATATACCCCAAAGACTAAA
>CALDSE010000077.1 GCA_937911175.1 uncultured Sediminibacterium sp. | reverse complement strand
ATCAACAATGACCACTGTGGGTTTTAATTTTTTAATGGCTTTAAAGATAGCCGCTGTATGTGTTTCCGTTAATAAAAAGAATTGATCGTTTTTAATATTTAATCTATCGGCGCGCATTTTTATTTGCTGAATACTTTCTTCCCCGCTGATATATAAAACCACTTGCTCCTTCATTAAAAGACCTTGTTGTAAAAACAAAGTACTTTTTCCAATGCCGGGCTCGCCTGCAACAAGTATAATAGAACCTAGCACAATACCGCCTCCTAATACTCTGTTTAATTCAGCGTCGCCGCTGTCAATTCTTTTTTCTGATAAACTATTGACCTCGTTGATGGCAATAACAGTAGTACCTTTTTGATTTGTATGGTACTCTTCCCAAGTATTTTCTTTTTCCTTGCCGCTATCAATTAATTCTTCGGTAAAGGTGTTCCACTCATTGCAAGAAGGACATTTGCCCGCCCACTTGGTGGATTCGTATCCACAATTATTGCAAAAGAAAGCAGATTTAGATTTACTCATAATAGTAAAGATAATTCGATAATCCATCTTTGGGCAGGTATTTACCGAAAATTGACGGTTTCAGTTAAAAAATGGGAAAATGCGTTTTTGTCAAATTAATTATCAAAAAAAATGAGTAAAATTCAACAAAATCGATATTATTAGAATACTTTCTATGAGTAGCTTTTAAGTGTATAAAAAATTGTTTTTAAATTATTTATATATTATATTTAAAAATATATAAATATTCATATTATTTTTTTGTTAATTTAACTTTAAATAAATAATTTTATTTTCCTTGTATTAAATAAAGTACAAGTAAAGTTCATAGATAAAAAAAAAGATATGATAAAAAAACTTCTAATTAGTTTTTGTGCTACTGTCTTGATTGTAACATCGGCACTAGCGCAGACAGCTGTCTCTGGTAAGGTATTGGATAAAGATGGTAATCCAATTGCTGGGGCTGCTATCAAAGTAAAAGGCACCAGACAAGGTGTTAATGCAGATGACAATGGGGTGTTTAAATTAACACTTACATCTGCTAATGCAAAATTAACTGTAAGTGCTATCGGATACGTTGCTACTGAAGTAACGGCTGCAGCCAACTTAACTATTACTTTAGCAAATGATGTTAGTTCCCTTAATGATGTAGTGGTAACTTCTTTGGGAATTCGTAAAGAAAAGAAGCAACTTGTTTACGCTGTATCTGATGTAAAAGCAGAACAGTTACAACAAAAAGCTGAGCCAGATTTGCTTCGTGCACTTGCTGGTAAAGTTCCAGGAGTTGATATTACAAGTGGTGGTGGATCTCCGGGTCAATCTACTAGAATTAACCTTCGTGGTAACACCTCTTTCTCTTCTTCTAACCAACCTTTATTTGTAGTGGATGGTATTCCATTTGATAATAGTGTAAACCAATCTGTTGGTTTCGACAGAGCAAGTACTTTCTCAAATAGAGCATTTGATATCGATCCTAATAACGTTGAGTCAATGACAGTGTTAAAAGGTATTTCTGCATCTGCACTATATGGTCAAAGAGCTGCTAATGGAGTTATCTTAATTACTACAAAATCTGGTGCGAAGTCTAAAAAAGGATTAGAAGTTAGCTACAATGTGTCTTATAATACAGAGTCAATTTCTTCTATACCTGACTATCAAAATAAATACGGACAAGGTTCTAACCAAAACTATAACGGTGGTTTCATTGGTAACTGGGGAGGCCCTTTTGCAGACCAAGCGGCTATTGTTAACGCTCAATCTGGAGGAATCTTAAATTACCCTATTCAAAGATTTGTACCTACTCAAATAAAATTAAGATACCCTGGTCTTTTCCCTTCATTACCTGATTCATTAGAGTATAAAGGGTATGACATTATAGATAATTTTTTCAAAAGAGGGGTGCTTGTTGAAAACAGTCTTAATATTAGCGCAGGTGATGCAAAAAACAATTTCACCGCAACAGCAAGTCGTACAGCGAACTCGGGTATTATTCCCAATTCTGAAACAGGAAGAACATCGGTTTCAATTGGAGGTAATGCTCAATTAGCAAATGGCTTAAAGGTTTCAGGTTCTTTAAACTATGTAAACAATAGACAACAAAATCCTAAATCGGGAGCTAGTTTATTTGGTGATTATGGTGGCGGTACAGGTGGTTCAATTTATGATCGTTTGTATTATTTCCCACGTAGTTTCCCAATGAATGAAATGCCTTTTGAGAATCCTGTAAACGGAAACAATATTTTCTACAGACCTACTGACAACCCTTATTGGACTGCTAAATATAATTTATTCAACAGTAATGTAAACCGTGTTTTCGGTAACATTAAACTTGCTTATGACGTTACAAAATGGTTGAATTTGTCATTACAAGGAGGTTTGAATACTTATTCTGAGAATCAAAGAGAGGTAACTCGTGCAGGTGGTAACTCTGGGGGTGGTATCGGTAGCATGTGGTCTTCAAATATTGTCAATTCAGAAAAGAACTTCCAATTCTTAGCATCGACTAAGTCTATATCTATTACAAAAGATATTGATATGACTGCTAGAGTGGGAGCTGAGTCTAACGAAAGAAGTAATTCGCAAATTTACGCTTCAGGTGTTGGATTTATTGTACCTAACTTATATAAATTAACCAATACTGCTCAATCACAAGTAGGTTCTGACTTTAACCAAATGAGAAGAATCTTAGGAGCTTTTGGTAGCTTTGACTTCTCTTATAAAAACTACTTATTTTTGAACTTAACAGGTAGAAATGACTGGTCTTCTACTTTACCAGTTGATAATAGAAACTATTTCTATCCAAGTGCTGGTTTGAGTTATATTTTCACAGATGCGTTGAATATTTCTAATAAAATATTATCTTATGGTAAGGTAAGAGCCAACTTTGCTCAAACAAAGCGTGATGTGCCTCCATATCAATTAGCAACTACTTACAATGTAACTTCACCATCTTATTTAACTCCATCAGGAGCCACTATCTATTCTGCCTCTTTATCTGATGCATTGAAGAATGCGGGTCTAAAACCAGAAGGTTTGAAAGAGATTGAATTTGGTGCTGACTTGAATTTCTTGGATGGCCGTATTAAGATGGATTTAACATACTATGTTAAAACATCTACAGACTTATTTGTTACCAAGCGTATCCCTGTAAGTTCTGGTTTCTCTACACAAGCAATCAATGCCGGTAGTATAGAAAACAAAGGTTATGAAGCAGGTCTAGATTTTACTTGGATAAAAACAAATTCTGGTTTTACTTGGAATACTTATTTCGCATTTAACAAAGTAGTTTCTCAAGTATTAAAAACAGATGATCAAGGTGCAGATATTATATTAAGCAATGGTGCGTTTATTGAAAACGTTCAAAGAGTAGGACAACCATTTGGTATGTTATATGGTCTTGGGGCTGCGAGAGACGCAGAAGGAAACAGATTAATTTGGCCAGGACAAGGTGGTTCGGGTGGCCAGCATATTTATGCTTTACAAGATGACATCATTGGTAATCCAAACCCTGATTTCAAATTAGGTATTACCAATACGTTTACTTATAAAAATTTCACTTTATCTACCCTATTTGATTGGTGGCAAGGTGGACAAATATACTCTATCACTGCAGCGTCCTTATTACTTCGTGGTCAGTTAAAAGTGAATGAGAACCGTGAAGGGGTTTATGTAATTCCAGGGGTTTATGGTGATAATGATACCAAGAAAGCAATATTGGATGCAAGTGGTAAACCCATTAAGAATACAACAAGTATTTCTGCATTTGATTATTATTTCAGTAATGGTTTTGGTGCTTATGGTCCTGATGATACTAATATTTATGACAAAACAACAATACGTTTAAGAGAAGCAACCCTTGGTTATTCTATACCTAAGCAATACTTAAAGAAGACTCCATTTGGATCTGCTACTTTAAGCTTTAGCGGTAGAAACTTATGGTTCTATGCTCCTAACATGTTAGAGGGCTTAAATTTTGACCCAGAGGTACTTAGTGATGTAGCAAGTTCAAATATTCAAGGTATTGACTTAGGCGCTGCACCAAGCACAAGAAGATTCGGTCTTAACCTAAGAGTTACATTTTAATTTTAACCAATAGCTAATTTTACAATATGAAATACAATTTTTATAAAAAGTCAAAATCGTTAGCAAGCCTTGTAATTTTTACCATGGCATTGTCTTTCGCATCTTGCAACAAGTCAATTGATATATTTGACTTGGATATAAATACAGATCCAAACTCTCCAACAAAGGGTACTGCAGAATTGCTTTTACCAGAAGCAGAGCGAAATCTTGCAGGTTTTATGCAAGGACTCAACAATACCCAAATGGGTTTTTTGGGAGTGCTCAGTTCTTCTGACTCTTACGGATTAGCAGCCAATAGCTTCTATGGTAGTTGGTCAAATTTTTACACAGGGCCAGGTAAGGATTTAGAAGAGGTAATTGTTGCTTCCAAAGCATCTGATAACAAGCCCTATTTAGGAATTGCACAAGTCCTTAAAGCCTATAGTTTTTCTACTATGGTAGATCTTTTTGGAACCGTTCCTTTCAAAGAAGCTTTTTTAGGAAATTCTGCGAATATCAATATTAATCCAAAATTCGACGATGGAAAGGTAATTTATGCTGAGTGCTATAAATTGCTTGATTCTGCCATTTTTAACTTAACGGCTTCTAGCCCTTATACAGTCACTGGAGACATTATGTATGGAGGAAACAAGGCTTCTTGGATTCGCTTTGCGAATACAGTAAGACTTCGTATGTTAATGACTTCAAGAAAAGTGAATACAAATGCATCTGCTGATATTCAAGCTGCTTTAAAAGCAACTGGTGGCATTATTGAAAGCACATCACAAGACTTTACTTGGAAATATGGTGGTCAAATTTCTCCAGACTTAAGACATCCTTGGTTTACTGCTGCCTATTTAGCCAATAACGGATTTACATATGTTGCTACGCAATACATGTTTGACATGTTACTTAGGAAAGATCCTCGTTTACCTTTTTATTTTAGAAGACAATTTGATAGGATACTTGATCAAAGTAACCCTACAGATAAAGGTGCTACTCCAGTACAAGGTGCTTACTTGGTATTGAATCCAGACGCCTGGGCTAAAGCAAGAGCAGCTGGTGTACTAGCAGATACAAAAGCAGATTCTGCTTATTTTGCAGGCTTTTTTGGTCGTTTCCGTGGAGACCAGTCTGGTGTACCTGAGGACGTTCGTTACCGAATGGTTGCAGGTGTTTATCCAGCGGCAGGTTTGTATGACAATCGTGCAATTGCTCCCTATGTGTTAAATACAAAAGCGAATTCTGGTGGAGCTGGAATTTTCCCAATGATTACTAGTAATATGGTTAATTTTTGGAAAGCAGAAGCTGAGTTAGCCTATAATTTTGGAGATCCAAAAGCGACTGCTGAAAAAGCAATTAGAGAGTCTATTACAAATGTATCTAGTTTTGGAGTATCTAAAGATGCAAGCTCTATTGCTGTTAAAGCTGCTGATGTTGATAATTATGTTACTGCTTTTTTAACAAACTATGATGCATCTGCAACTAATGAGGTTAAAATGAATAAGGTTTTGTATGAAGCGTATTTTGCAGGTTGGGGTAACGGTTTTGAAATGTATAACGCATTTAGAAGAACTGGCTATCCATCAAATTTAGCACCTCCGCTTTCACTGAATTCTCAATTTGCATTAAGATTACCTATTCCAGTATCAGAGGCTACTTTAAATCCAAATGCGCCTAATCCTTTACCTATTTTTTATAGTGACCCAGTTTTCTGGGATATAATTAAGTTTAAATTTTAAAACTGAACTAAATGAAAAAAACAATGAAAAATTTATTATCCATCATATTAGTTGCATCATTACTGGTATCATGTAGAAAGGAAGAGTTGAATCCTGTAGCTAAGCCAGAGCCAGGCGTATATGGGCAGGGTAAATTAAATAGCGGGTCTTTTCTAAGTGAGAATGACGCTGCTTCTGTTGTAAATATGCAACTGAAGTGGATCGATGTAAATCGTATTCTAACTATCAATAAGCAAGAGCTTTTTATTACTTTAAGAGAAGCCTATATTGATAAAAATGGTAATCCTGCAACAGCTAATCATGGCACTAAATCCTTAAAGGTTATGGATGCTAAGGGGAATAACGAAGCAAGTACCTTTTCAGTCTCTGCAGATGATGTATACAAGCTATTCGCGACTTCTAAATTTGACTATGGTAAGGGAAGCGTAGATGTATTTGGTGATGCTCGTCCAGCGGGTAAGCGCTTCAATAAGAATAATAGTTTTGTACTATCATGGGCATTCACAAGCACTGAAGGACTTGTCTATAAGTGGTGGTCTGTTTCTATAGTAAACATTGAATTATATTCTGGTCAACCAGCAATACAAGCAAATGCAAGTGTTACATGGTCGGTTAAATAATTAGCTTACTAAATAATAAAAAATGGGAATAAACTTGTTTATTCCCATTTTTTATTAATAGAAGTCTTACTTTCACTTTTAATTTGCATGAAGTATGAGAAGTAATTTATTATCCATCCTCTATATTCTATTCATACAATTTATTTTTTTCTATCCAACCACAGAACTGAAGTCCCAAGAGGTAAAGTCCCAAGAGGTCAATTACTACAAGGATATTGCTGTTATTGTTAAGACCCATTGTGCGCCCTGTCACAATCAAGAGGGCTTAGCCCCATTTTCATTACTTAGCTATGAGGATGTAGCTTCTAGGTCAAATTTTATAGGCTACGTGACGAAGACCAGGTATATGCCCCCCTTTAAAGCCGATATCGCCTTTCAGCATTATAAAAATGAAAATACACTCTCTGCCGAAGAAATTCAGTTAATACAAACATGGATCAGTACCGGAAGTGCAAAAGGGCAAAAGAAACAACGTAAGGGCGACCCTGTAACAACAGATATACACCAAAAAAATGCACCTGAGTCAATTAATGTGAATGATTATGACATAAGTGTTGGCATGCAGAAAGCATTTAAAATAAATGAACTAGGAAAAGAAGAATTCAGATTTTTTTATGCCCCCCTCAACAATGGAGCATCTAAAATGATTAAGTCTATTCAATTTGTGCCAGGCAATAAAAAATTGGTGCACCATAGCAGGATAATGACAGATACCACAGGTAGTATTGCTGGAATAGATGGGATCTCAGAATCGGATACTGCAGTGTACAAATTTCAAACCAAGCCTTTGGCTGATAATTTTCTTTTTGGTTGGGTGCCTGGGAATGATAAAATTGTTTTTCCTGAAGGAACGGGAAAGAAACTATTTCAAGGTTCTAATTTTATTTTTAATGTACATTATTCACCTTCTCCTATTATAAGCAGTGACTCCTCTTTCATTAGAATTAAATTTACAGATAAACCTGTAGAGCGCGAAGTAATTACATTGACTTTAAAGGAAGACAATATTGCTAATTTACCCTTTATCATTAAGGCTAATCAAGTGGCTACTTTTTATATGCGTTCTGCAGTGCTCACCCAGGATATATCTTTGATTTCTATCATGCCACATATGCACCTATTAGGAAGGAAATTTAAGGCTTTTGCGGCAACCCCTTCTGGAGACATTGTCCAGCTCATAAATATCCCAGACTGGGATTTTAACTGGCAAATGACCTACACCTTCCAAAACTACTTATATCTTCCAAAAGGCTCTGTAATCTATGCTGAGGCGCAGTATGATAACACCATTCAAAATGAAAGAAACCCCAATAAGCAACCAAAAGATGTTGGGTATGGCTGGGGCACCAATGATGAAATGATGAACTTGGTAATTTACTATGTTGCCTATAAGCCAGGCGATGAAAATAAACCCCTCTAAGGAAAGGCACTGCTATTTTATAAAACAGCCAATGGCAGCTACATAGGCTCTCGTAATTTGCTCTTTTTTTAGGATGGATTTGATGGCATCTTCTAAATAATGTTCAGTTATATGCATTCTATTTTTTCCTAAGGCATAAAACCAGTTGTCGATGGCGCCATGGTATAAAACTTCTCTATTTTCATTTACAACGAATACCTCGGGTGTAATTTTTGCATTCAATTGTTTCGTTAACACGAAATTACGATCCATTATATAGGGCATTGTTATTTGGTAAGTTGCATAAAATGCTTGAATATCTTTTTTATTGCTTTTAACGGTGGGGAACACCAATATCATTTCCATATCCTTTGAAGCATATACTTTATTTAGTCTATTTATTTCTTGGGTATATTTTTGACTAATAGGACAAGTGGTAGCTATAAAATAATAAATTTTTATTTTTGATGCATTTGCATAGATGCAAGCTATAGCGAGTAAAAAAGTAAAAATTAGTTTTTTCATATTAATTCTGCACTTTATAAGTACCTAAAAATTCTACTATTATACCTTTATGGGGTGAGGTATAATTTTAAAATTACGATTATTTTAAAAAACAATGCTCTCTTGCTGCTCATCTAAAAATTTGTATTCCACTAAATGACTGGTATTAGAGGCTTGGGAGCTTAACTTAATTTTATACTTCTTTTTCCAACGCTTAATGATACTGGTGAAAATACCCTTGGTTAAATGAGAGTGAATGATAGGATGTACCAAAATAATCAATGACTTATGGCCATGGGTAGTCAAATAAGCTAGTTTTTTCTCCATTTCATCTTCTAATAATAAAGCCGAAGTTATTTTACCTGTACCCACACAAGCAGGGCAATCCTCAGAGGTATTGATATTTACTTCAGGTCTAATTCTTTGGCGGGTAGCTTGCAGTAATCCAAATTTTGAAATAGGAAGTACAGTATGTCTTGCCCTATCTGTCTTCATATAATTTTCTAAGGCTTCTTGTACTTTTTTGCGGTTTTCAGGAAGTTTCATGTCAATGAAATCAACCACGATAATGCCACCAATATCTCTCAGTCTTAATTGTCTAGCAATCTCTTCTGCCGCTTCTAAATTAGTTTGTAAGGCGTTTTCTTCTTGGTTATTACTCACACTTTTAAAGCCAGAGTTGACATCTATTACATGCAGCGCTTCTGTATGTTCAATAATTAAGTAGGCACCACTATTTAAATTCACTGTTTTACCAAAAGAAGATTTTACTTGTTTGGTAATTCCATACTGATCAAAAATAGCCTGGTCTCCCGTATACATGGAAAGTATATTCGCTTTCTGTGGCGCTATTCTTTGTAAATAACTTAAAGTGATATCGAAGATCTTTTTATCATTGACTACAATTTTATTAAAGTCTTCGTTTAATAAATCTCTAAGTATGCTAGTGGTTTTACTTTCTTCATTCATAATTCTAGTGGGAGGCATTGCTCCTTTCAAATTAGATTGAATATTTTTCCAGTTCTGTGTAAGCGTTAATAAATCTTCGTGTAATTCTGCAGTAGACTTTCCTTCCGCAGCGGTTCTAACAATCACTCCAAAATTCTTAGGTCTTACTGCTTCAAATATTTTTTGTAAGCGTTTGCGCTCTTCGCCAGAATGAATTTTTTTAGAGACTGCAACAATTTCATTGAAGGGTGTAAGTACTACAAAGCGACCAGCTAATGATATTTCACAAGTAAGCCTTGGTCCTTTAGCCGCAATAGGTTCTTTTAAAATTTGTACTAAAATATGGGGCTTGCCATTCAATACTTCGCTAATCTTTCCTGTTTTTACAATTTCAGGAGCCGATTGGAATTTACTAAAATCAAATTGATTGTTTTCATCGGCAGTAGCCTGCTGCGTATACTTTATAATTGATTTGATATAGGGACTAAGGTCGGTGTAATGCAAAAAGGCATCTTTTTCAAAGCCCACATCTACGAAGGCAGCATTCAGTCCTGGAATAATTTTTTTGACTTTACCTAAATACAGGTCTCCTACAGACCAACGTGCATCTAGTTTTTCGTTATGTATTTCAACTAACTTTTTTTCCTCTAATAAGGCAATTTCAACTCCTTCTGGGGAGCTGTTAATAATTAAATCTTTGTTCACGATAGCAACTTTTGAAAACAGGTAGCCCACGAAATAGCGCAACAGCTGTTTTATATTTTTTGAGACACATCCACTTTACAAAGGAAGGAAAAGGTAAAGGTAAAGTTGCTTAGTAGATAAGTGGTGTGTGATTTGAAAAGAAGACAAGCGTATTTAGTTTCATAAATACGCTTGTCTTAGGATAGAGAACTATTTGTTCTTTTTCTTATGACGATTCTTTCTTAAACGTTTCTTTCTTTTGTGCGTCGCAATTTTATGACGCTTTCTTTTTTTACCACAAGGCATGTCGAATAATTTTTGTTATAAAATGTTATTTCTTTAATTCTTGAATTCTCTTAGTCACTGCTTCTTTCGCTGCGGGTATATTTACCTTTTCTCTTACTTTGGTATACCAATCGATGGCGCTATTTTTTTGGTTGGTCAATTCATAACACTCAGCCAGGTTTACCATGGCTTCGATGTTATTGGGTTCAAGACCTATGATGATTAAAAAACGTTCAATGGCTTTTTCATACTGTCCCGATTTCTTACCCCCTAATGCTAAAATAAGTTGGCCATAAGTATTTTGTGGATTTTTGTCCACCACTTCTTTCACCTTTAAAATGCCCTCCATAGGATTGTCTGAAATATTTCCAAACAGGTAGCAGGCACCTAAATTTATTTTTGATGTATCATTTATAGGATTGATAACCAATGCTTTCTCTAAAAGAACTTTTGCATTTAGTGCCATCCATTTCTGAAGGGCAGGTGGTGCGTCAGGCGTTGTTAAGTTATTTACCAACAGCTGGGCTGCAAAAGTGAGGCTTTTTTCAGTATTTTCCAACAAAGCAGCGCTGTAAGTGTAATATAAATAAGGTTCAATGCGCTGAGCGGAATCTGCCCAATATTGAATGATGTTTTTGTAAGCCTTCAAACTATCGCTTACAGTTTTTGATGTAACTAATTGATTTTCAATTGATAACAATATAATTTTTTGATCTGCATTGAGATTTAGCTTAGCGCCATCAACAATTGATTTAGAGCTAAGTTCTTCATTAGCAGCCAGTTGGCTAGATGCTGAAGGATCAGGTTTTTTAGATTTGGGAACTAAAAAGTAGAGGATGCTTATTAAAAGCAAGCCAACAAAAACAACAATAATCTGTGGTTTCTTCAAAATAGGTCAATTTCTCGCAAAGGTAAGTTACTTAAGTTTGCTTTTAACCTCGTTTACAAATTCTTTTGCTGGTTTGAATGCAGGAATAAAATGTTCAGGAATTTGAACGGCAATATTCTTTTTAATATTACGTCCAATTTTAGCGGCTCTCTTCTTAGTAATAAAGCTGCCAAAGCCACGTATGTATATGTTTTGGCCGTTCGCTAAGTTTTCTTTCACTTCCTTAAACATAGTTTCTAAAGTAACTAATACGTCCACTTTAGGGATTCCAGTTTTTTCAGAAATTTGATTGATAAGATCAGACTTTCTCATGAAGTTTAAATTTTGATGTTCAGTATTAAAAATAAATTAAATTTTACCTTTCTGCAACTATATTCCAATATTTTTATCCATTTTAGCCCATAATTCTAAGCTTATATACATATTAATTATTTATATATAAAATTATACAAATGTGTAATAGCTGAATTTCTGTCTATTTTGAACGTAATTTCCCAATTTTAATCCATTTTTGTCCTCATGCCTAGCCCCTTTACCCATTTGCTATTAAACTGGAACCAAAATGAGAATCATCGACCTATGCCTTGGAAAGGGGAGAAAGACCCCTATAAAATATGGCTTAGTGAGATTATTTTACAGCAAACCAGGGTCGAACAAGGCTGGGCTTACTATGAAAAGTTCCTAAAAAACTTTCCCACTATCTTTCAATTAGCAGCAGCCAAGGATGAAAAAGTATTTAAACTATGGGAAGGATTGGGCTATTATAATCGTTGTAAAAATTTATTATTTACTGCAAGGCATATTGTAAAAGAGTTCAAAGGAAAATTTCCAAACAGCTATGAAGGCTTATTATTATTAAAAGGGGTAGGACCCTATACGGCATCGGCCATTGCTTCATTCGCTTATAATTTACCACATGCAGTAGTGGATGGAAATGTGTTCAGGGTTTTTTCAAGATTTTATGGAATTGCTACACCCATTGATACCAAAGAAGGCATAGAAATTTTTAATAAAATTGCATTTGAAAATTTATCTACAACGCAAGCAGGTATCTATAATCAAGCCCTCATGGACTTTGGCGCCACCATTTGCAAACCTATGGCAGCTCAATGTCCTAGCTGTATCATGCAAAAAAAATGTAAAGCCTTTACCCAAAACCAAGTAAACTTATTACCCGTTAAATTAAAAAGTATTCAAAAGAAAAATAGGTTCTTTGACTTTTTTATTTTTAAATATGAAGACCAATTCTTAATTCAAAAAAGAGGTGATGGTGATATCTGGTCCAACCTGTTTCAATTTTATTTAATTGAAAACGAAAGAGTCGCGGCCATTGATAAAAAATATATTCAAAAATTTATTTTGGAGCCTTTAGCCATTGCTACAAAAAATATTATTTCCCTACTGCCCTCTGCTGTTTACAAACAGACACTTACCCACCAACAAATAGAGGCAAGGTTTATTATTATACAATTAGACAAGAAACCTGCCCTTTTTGCCAAGGCCTTATGGGTTAAAAAAGAAGGGTTTAAGAAGTATCCATTTCCTAAAATCGTTAACGATTTTTTAAAAATGGCCCTGGCTAAGGGGAAATCGGGTTTTTCTTTGTAAAAATGGTAACTTTCCATCATAAATTCATCCACATTGGAATATCACTCGGGACCTTTATTTAATTTACTTGCAGCCAATACGGCCAGTCTTCAACAAGACAGCGGCTTATTAATTTTAATGTTTATTTTATTATTTCTATCCTTTGTCATAGCAGGATCTGAAGTGGCCTTCTTTTCTTTATCTTATAAAGACATCCAAGTATTAAAAACAAAAAATTATAAGCCCTTTCAAAGAATTGTTGCTTTACTAGAAGATCCTAAAAAGTTATTGAGCTCTATGCTTATTGCCAATAGCTTCATTAATATTTGTATTATTTTAATTGCCAATATTTTAATTGATCATTTTTTTATTTTCGATAATTTTTCTATTCCTGGAATGGAATTTATCATTAAAGTGGTGGCTGTTACTTTACTACTTTTATTTTTTGGTGAAATCTTACCCAAGGTAATGGCCACTCAAAATAATATTCGTTTTGCACAAGACTTTGGTTTCATTATTCAAGTAGTGTATATTATTTTTTCAAAACCTAGTGGCTTATTGGTTAAGTATACCAATAAGATTGAAAAAAAATTAGAGCAAAAAAGAGTAGGTAGTTCTTATAGCATGGAAGAATTAGACCATGCCATTGAATTAACTACTTCTCCCAATAATCAAGCCAATGAAAAAAGTATTTTAAAAGGCATTGTTAAGTTTGGAAATATTTCTGTTAAACAAATCATGAAAACAAGATTAGATGTTTGTGGGGTAGATGCCTCTATTTCTTTTAATGATTTATTAGCGCATATTAAAGAGCATAATTATAGCCGCTTTCCTATTTACAAAGAAGACTTAGACACTATTGCGGGTATTATTCATACCAAGGACATTATTCCGCATATTAGTGAAAATGCAGACTATGATTGGAAGCCATTAATTCGCCCTGCTTTTTTTGTACATGAACAGAAAATGATTGAAGATTTATTAAAAGAGTTTCAATCAAAGCGTATTCACTTTGCTATAGTGGTAGATGAATTCGGTGGAACCAGCGGTATTATTACATTAGAGGACATCTTAGAAGAAATAGTAGGGGATATTAAAGACGAATTTGATGAGGAAGAATCTATGATTAAAAAAATAGATGAATACCATTATATCATTGAAGGAAAATCAACCATTATTGACTTTTGTAATTTTATTGAAATAGCGACCAACTATTTTGATACTGTAAAAGGAGAAAGTGATACCGTGGCAGGCTTATTTTTAGAATTAGCAGGTGCCTTTCCTTCCATACAGCAAGTGGTTAAGTTCAAACAATTTAGTTTTACAGTACTTGAAATTCAAAAAAATAGAATTCATAAAATTCAATTAATTATCACGCCATTGCCTACTCAAAATATTGAAAATGGCTAATCGAACTGGCGCAGTACTTAATGCTTTATTTTCTTGTATATTATTTTTAGCGGCTTGTAATAGCCCTTATACCACTAAAAATAAAGGCTATTCTAAACTTTCTTTTCCTGCAAAGTCTTATCAAGTTTTTAATCAAACTGCTGCTCCTTATAGTTTTGAGTATCCTAGTTATGCCCTTATAGATGAAAATGTAAATGAGCAAAGATCAGGGCTTCAAAAAGGCAAGTGGTTGAATATTCGATTCCCAGGTCAAGAAGCTACTATTTATATAAGTTATATAGCTATGCAAGCAAAGCAGCTAGATACTTTAATTAGGGATGCCTATACTTTTGCCAATAACCATAATAATAGGGCAAGTTCCATTGCCGATTCTGTTTTTCAAAACAAGCAAGGAGTGGAAGGCATTTTTTTTACTATTGGTGGCGAAGTAGCCACGCCGTATCAGTTTTTTGTAACCGATTCTACGCGTCATTTTTTTAGAGGAGCCTTGTATTACGATACTACGCCCAATCAGGATTCCTTAGCACCGGTGAATGCTTTTTTGCTAGAAGACATAAAGCATATTTTGAATACCTTTAGTTGGAAAAAATGATATCTTTATCCTATAAATTTTTCTAATGATTATTATTGACAATATTTTAGTGAGTGACTTACTAGTGGAAGAGCAGTTTGTATGCGACTTATCTAAATGCAAGGGGGCCTGTTGTGAAGATGGCGATGCCGGTGCGCCTCTTGAAAATAAAGAAAAAGAGTATGTGAAGGAGTTTTACGAAAAGGTAAAGCCTTATATGACCAAGGAGGGTATTCAAGAAGTAAAAGAAGTAGGCCCTTATTTATATGATCGTGAATTTGGCTGGGTAACACCTACTGTGAATGGTGCCATTTGCGCTTATGGCTACAAAGAGAAAGGCGTCATCAAATGTGCCTTCGAGCAAGCCTATAATGATGGCAAAATTCCTTGGAAAAAGCCCCTTAGCTGCCATTTGTTTCCCATTAAAATTCAGAAAAGCAAGCAGGACCCAAAAGTAGAATATGTGAACTATGAGCCCCGTGAAGACTTATGTAAATCGGGCTGTTCCCTGGGCGTGAAATTAAAAGTGCCCGCCTACCAGTTTCTAAAGGAATCCATTGTTAGAAAGTATGGGGAAACATTTTATGAGACCTTGGATGCCACAGCGAAGCATCTTAAAAATAAATAGCTATTTTTGTGCTCATGGAAAGTATTTACGCAGCCTCATTTCTTGAAAAAAGCACCGCTAAAGCGCTTGATAAATCCCACTATAAAAAAATTAATTTTAATATTGGTAAGTACAATGCCGTGGTACCTAAAGGCAAAGAACAATTCACTGATTTAAATCGCGTTAAAGAATTAGCTAAGAATAAAAGATGGGAAGCCATTGAACATTTAGATATATACCTTAATCAATTTGAAGAGCAGATTACTAAAAGAGGGGCTAAAGTATTATGGGCTGAAGACAGCGAACAAGCTTTAAAATTTATAGGAGAAATTTGCGAACAGAAAAAATGTAAATCTCTTGTGAAAAGCAAGAGCATGGTTACTGAAGAAATTCATTTAAATAATTATTTAGAATCGGTAGGTATTGAAAGTGTAGAAACCGATTTAGGAGAATACATTCAGCAAATGGATGGAGAAGCGCCTTATCATATTGTGACACCTGCTATGCATAAAAGCAAGGAGGATGTGGCTAAATTATTTAATGAGAAATTAGGAACCGATATTAATTTAACACCAGAACAATTAACCCTGGTGGCTAGAAAAAATTTAAGAGAAAAATACGTACAGGCAGAAATAGGCGTAACGGGTGCTAATTTTATTATTGCCGATGTGGGTGCAATTGCAGTGACAGAGAATGAGGGTAATGCAAGATTATCAGCAGCCTGGCCTAAAACACATATTGTGGTGGTGGGCATTGAAAAAATGATTCCTTCCGTTAATGACCTTGGATTATTTTGGCCCTTATTAGCCACCTATGGTACTGGACAACAAGTAACCGTTTATAATAGTATTATCTCAGGTCCAAGACAAAAGGAAGAAACGGATGGCCCTGAAGAGATGTATGTTATCTTGCTTGATAACGGACGCACCGATTTACTAGCGAATGCAAAAAGTAGAGAAGCCCTTTATTGCATAAGATGTGGCGCTTGTTTAAACGCTTGTCCTATCTATAAAAATATTGGAGGCCACGCTTACGATACAACTTATAGTGGACCTATTGGTAGTATAATTACGCCGCATTTAAGAGGTATGCACGATTACAAACATTTAAGTTATGCTTCTAGTTTATGCGGTAATTGTACAGAAGTTTGCCCCGTTAAAATAAATTTACACGAGTTGTTATTGGAGAATAGAAAAGAGGCGGTAGAATTAGGAGAAGCTAGTTTTGCTGAAAAATTTGCATGGAAGGCTTGGAAACAAACTTCTATGAATCGAACTTTAATGAATCAAGGTACGGCCCCCATCAAAAATTGGGTCATTAATAAAATGTTTAAGGGCTGGTCCAATCAAAGAGACCCTCTTGAATTTCCTACCAAAACATTTAATCAACTTTGGAAGGAAGAGCATAAGAAATAAAATTACACTTCAAATGTAATATTATATTTCAGCGACAGGATGGTGTTTCAAATCTAAGATTTTACTTCAAATACATTCTTACATTCCATCTGCATCGGAAATAGCTTCCACGGGGTCCTTCTGTTTTTTTAAACTTCTATTGACTAAGTAGACACCAATGAGGGTACAGATAGTACCCACTATACTCGTAAAACTCATTTCTTCATTCAAGAGTAAGGAGCCTACCCAGATAGCAACAATGGGGTTTATATATGCATATAAAGAAGCAATAGCAGGATGTAAATGTTTCATGCTATAGATAAATGAAATAAAGGCAAAGACCGAGCCCCCAATGACCATATAAATAATAACACCCCAAGAAATAGCGGGTATTTCATGTAGTGGAATATAATCACCCGAATACAAAGTAAATAAACCCATTGTGACAGCACTGATAAGCATTTGCCATCCAATGGAATAATAAGCGTTCATATCAATTTTATTTCTTGCTATAATAATTGAACCCACACTCCAAGTAATCATTGCAAAGAAAGATAAGCCAACGCCTAATGCATAATTTGTTCCATGCACCAATAAACTATCCTTGTAAAAAATAAAGACAATACCTAGAAGACCTAATAGTAGGCCAATCATAGTTTGTGTTGTAATTTTAATGGCCTTAAAATAAAATCTTTCAATGAGTACCACCGATAAAGGATACAGTGCTGCAATTAAGGCGGCAAGCCCACTAGTAATAAATTGTAAACCATAAGTAGCAATGCCATTAGAGGATACAAACATTAAAAAAGCCATGGGAATTAACCAAAGAAATTGTTTGAAAGTAGGGAAGCCTTCACCTCTTAATAAAAAAAAGCCCACATAAATACTGCCTCCTAAAAACTGACGAATACTGGCTAATTCAAAAGCGGGCATATGTGATACCCCCATTTTACTTGCCACCCAAGTGGTTCCCCAAACTATACTTGTAACGCCTAAGGCTAAATATGCTTTTTTTTGATTAGCCATCGGGCTTGGCTTAATGTTTGAAATGTCTTTGTTCAGTCATTACCATGGCAAGTCCATTCGCTTGGCAATAAGCAACACTGTCTTTATCTCTAACCGAGCCTCCTGGCTGAATATAAGCTTCAATTCCTTCTTCATGTGCAATTCTTACGCAATCATCAAAAGGGAAAAAGGCATCTGAAGCTAGACTAGCGCCCTTTAAATCAAATTTAAATTGCTTGGCTTTTTCAATCGCATGTCGAAGCGCATCTACTCTACTGGTTTGACCACAACCCTTACCTACTAATTGATTGTTTTTAATTAAAGCAATGGCATTGCTTTTTAAATGCTTGCAAATAATATTTCCAAAAATTAAATCTTCTTTTTCTTTTTCAGTACTTGGTCTTGCGCCAACTTCTTCCCACTTACTATAATTGCCATTGTCTAATCCTTGTTCTAAAATGCCATTAAGGATTGATTTTTTTTGTGTAGGATTAAAGCTTACCTCATTTTTTAATTCTAATAGAATTCTATTTTTCTTAGCCGATAAAATAACGAAGGCAGCAGGATCAAATCCAGGGGCAATTAATACTTCAAAAAATATTTCTTGAATGGCTTCTGCAGTAGCTAGATCAATGATTGCATTGGTAACAAGTACACCACCAAAAGCACTTTCAGGGTCACCCGCTAAGGCTGCCTGCCAACTTTCAAAAACAGTATTTCTTTTAGCCACACCGCATACATTGGTATGTTTAATAATAGCGAAACTAGTAAGGGGTAGGTCTGCTATTAAAGCAATGGCCGCATCTACATCTACTAAATTATTATAAGATAATTCCTTGCCATGTAATTGCGTAAACCAATTCTCTAAGTTACCATAAAAAGTAGCTACCTGATGTGGGTTCTCACCATATCTTAAAACCTTACCGCTAGCTGGGTTAAAGTAATTGCTAATGGCTACATCATAATGCATGACTACCTCAAAAGCTTTAGCAGCAAAGGATTTTCTTTGCTCAATGGTTGTGGTTCCTTTTTGATCAATAAGTATTTGGTTCAATTTTGAATAATCGTCTTTAGCAGCAATGACTACTAAGTCTCTAAAATTCTTACCAGCCGCTCTAATCATAGAAGGTCCTCCAATATCAATTTTTTCTATGATTAATTTTTCTTCGTCAGTATTTTTTAATGTTTCTTCAAAGGGGTATAAGTCTACAATGACTAAATCTAAAGCAGGTATTTTGTACTGTTCCATTTCTTTTAAATCTTGGTCTTCATATCTTCTGCCTAAGATGCCTCCAAAAATAGAAGGGTGTAATGTTTTTACTCTTCCTCCTAAAATAGAAGGGTAGCCAGTTACGGTTTCTACTCCTATACAAGGAATGCCTAAATCTTCGATGAATTGTTGAGTGCCACCGGTAGAATAAATAGTAATATTTAAGGCGTGTAAGGTTTTAGCTAAAGGAGCTAAACCATCTTTGTAAAAAACTGAAATTAAGGCTGATTGTATTTTCTTTTCCATACGCAAAGGTAAGCCCTTCCACTTTTTGGCTTCCTTTAGCTTTTCCACAAAAATTAGCCTGTACTGAATAACTTTAGAATCGTATAGCAGCAAAATAGGCCTGTTACATACAGTAGCCAATGAACGCGTTTTGTATACAGCCATGCATACATAAGTAGTAGTGCCAGGTAAAACATAATCACTTGTTCTAGTCCAAATGAAATGAATAGGGGACGATTCATGGGTAGGGCCTCCAAATAGCTAATGGCTTTATTCATACCTATGATATATTTTGCTATCATCTGCCCCATTAATGTTGCAAGCCCCATGATATTTGGGGTAATGACTAATAGGGCTAATGCATATAAAAGAAGGGTGCTTAAGGGTACCATGATAAAATTACTAATAAGTACCATGGAAGCTAGTTGATGAAAATAATAAAGCAAAATAGGCAGGGTGGTTAATTGTGCCGCTATACTAATGCATAAATTACTCCATAAAAAAGCTAGGACAGGATTGTCCATGGGCATCATTTTATTCAATAAAGGATACAATAAATGAATGCCTAGTACGGCAGCATAAGATAATTGCAGGCCAATGTTTTCTAGATTTTTTATATCGAACAAAAGAAAAATTAAAATGCCCCCTGCAATCACGTTTAAAGTAAAAGAACTAGCCCCTCTAAATTTACCTATATAATAAATGCTAAAAAATAGGGCGGCTCTTACAATGGAAGGGCTTGCGAAAGCCATAAGGGTATAGGTCCAGACAAAGCCTAGTACAATGAATAGCTCAACTGCTATTAATAATTTTTTTCGAGGCAGCCAGCTGGTAATGCGTAAGATATTTTTAAATATAATTTCAAGGTGCATGCCGCTAATGGCCACTATATGTATAATACCTAATTGCTTGTAAGCATTTAGTAATTCTTTATTAGCGTCTGTTTTTACACCTAATAATAATGATTTTGCAAATGCATTGGCTTCAGTGGAAGGAATGCAAACATTTAGTTTATTTATGACAGCATTTCTACAATAGGTAATAAATGCTTCAGGATAGGGAATTTGAAATAGATTTTTTTCTTTAGTTAGAAAAAATAATAAAATACCCCAGCTAAATAGTATAAGGTATACCAAAAGGCCTTCAATATATTTGGATAATGAAAAGGTATAAGAATGAATAGTAGCATGGGTATTTGGATAAGTAGGCGAACGAGCAATAATGAATTGTAAAAGAACCAGTGAAAATAATAATAAATAAGTAGCCTCGCTAATGCTTACTATCAGTAGCTCTTGTACAAATAGTTTTGCAAAAATAAGTCCAGCTAATAGAATGATTGATATAAATAATAGGGGATGAGCTGCTCTGAAATGGGTAGAAGATTTTTCCATGCAGCATACTAAGTCATTTTTTCAATGCTTTAGTTGCGGTAAATACCTTTTTATAAGTAGGAAAGAAATAGGGATAGCCTAAGTCCCTATTAAAAAAATAACTAATTTTTTATGTAGCTCCGGTAATTTTGATTTCCAGTCCGCCATGGTAGCTGTTACAATAGACTCAGTAGGCCCCGTAATATCCACGCCAATACATAATTTTGTTTGGGGCTTGCAAGTACTTAAAATAGTTTCTAGTAATTGATTATTACGATAAGGTGTTTCAATAAATAACTGTGTGCAATTTCTTTGAATGGTATCGGCCTCTAATGCTTGAATTTTTTTCTTTCTTTCTGTAATATCAATAGGTAAATAGCCATGAAACTGAAATAAATTACCATTCATGCCACTGGCCATTAAAGACAATAAAATAGAAGAGGGGCCAGTATAGGGTTTCACTGCAACGCCCATTTCTTGCGCAGCAGCTACTAATAGTTGTCCAGGGTCGGCAATACCTGCACAACCTGCTTCAGAAATAATACCAATATTTTTTCCTTGCTTTAGTAAGTCTTTAAAGGCCTTTATTTGTTCCGCCTCCACTTTATGAATGGGATACCAACTATAATTATCAATTACCATTTCCTTCCATAACTTTTTGAAAAAGCGCCTTGCTGTTTTTTCTTCTTCTACAAAGAAGGCGTCACATTGCCCAATCCATTTTACTATATCAGTTGGCAAGGCTTCCCAGCCTTCTTCGTGTAAAATCATGGGTAGTAAAAAAACTTTTCCTTGGCTCATAGTTCTTTGTCTTTAAGTTCTTGCGTATTTAATTGTGCTGCAATGAGTGAATAAAAGGGTGCAGTGATCCAACCAATAATAGGGACTAAGTGCATCATATAAAATATAAGTCCGTTACCAATGGGTAAACCCTTGTGGTTATTGACATAGCTAGCCGTGGCTACTTTATTTTGTTTTTCTGTAGCCAAGCCATAATCAAGCATGGCATACCCAAAGAAATAACATTCTAAGATAATGGTAAGAAATGGAGTGAACCATCCTACGATAGGTAAAGTACAAATAATTACAATTGGAATAAGGTAAACAGTTTGCCATAGTAAATTAGTGGCATTTAATAACCAGGCCCTTAGTAATAATTTTTGATAGGCCTTTGCATTAAATACAAAAACTTCATTTTTATTAATGGCTTCGATGCGTAAATGAAAATAGGAGAAGTAAGGAGCAAACAAAAACAGAAATAAATATTTAAATAAGGCAAAATAAAATAGGAGTAAGGTAAATGACAGCCAGAAACTACCCATGGTAATAAAAAAGCCAATTAAATCACTGCTTAAATTATCTACCCAAGACTTTAATCCAGTTCTTAAAATGATCGACTCAATAAATAAGCTGGAATATTGACTAAAATAGTTCATGCCTACTAAAAACAAATACGCATAAATAATACCGGGTATGATCATCCACTTCCACAACTTATGTTGAAGAATAAAGCGGTGTGCTGTAAAATAAGCACGAATAGCTAAAATGAGCTCTTTAAGCAATTTGCATGATTTTAGGATTGCATTTTAGTGCCGTAAGCAAGATCGCCTGCATCGCCTAAGCCAGGAATAATATAGCTTTTATCGTTCAGGGTATCGTCAATATCTCCACACCAAATAGGAATTTCTTTTCCAAGTGCAGCTTCTACCTTTTCAATACCTTGTTTGCTAGCAATAGCTACTACAATATGCAGTTCCTTGGGTTTGTATACTTTAGTAAGTGCATGAATGGTTTGAATCAAAGAAGCGCCGGTGGCTAACATGGGATCGGAAACAATAACAATACGATTGTTTAAATCGGGGCAACTTAAATATTCAATACTTATTTCAAAACTACCGTTATCATGGTGTTTGCGATAGGCCGATATAAAAGCATTATCGGCTTTATCAAAATAGTTCAACATGCCTTGGTGCAAGGGTAGTCCGGCTCTTAATATCGTGGCTAGTACAGGTTGTTCTGCTAATACTTTTGATTCATGAATGCCTAATGGAGTTTTAGTAGCCTGTATTTTGGAAGGCATTAGCTTACTCATTTCATAAGCGGCAACTTCACCAATTCTTTCAAGGTTTCTTCTAAAACGCATTCTGTCATTTTGAATAGTTACATCTCTTAATTCAGCAATCCAATTGCTTATTAAACTATGTTTCTCGCTTAAATGATGTACCATGGCATGTAATTTTGTTCAAATCTAAGTTTCTTCTTTCCTATATTAAAATAATTTAAAATGATCTCCATCAAAAAGACCTTTATCGCTCAATTTAAGATGCGGAATAACTAGTAAAGCCATGAAACTGAGCGTCATAAATGGGGAGCCAAGCTTGGAGCCTAGGCCTTTAGCCATTATGTCAACTTGGGTATAGTCGGCGGCTACTTTATAGGGGTCTTCCAAGCTCATAAGTCCTGCAACAGGAAGTCCCATAACCTTGGTGGCATTATCATTCACGCAACTAATGCCTCCTTGCTCTTGAATCACTAAATTAATAGCGCGCACTATATCGGCATCAGATACACCCACCGCTATTATATTATGACTATCGTGTGCAACCGTAGACGCGATGGCTCCATTTTTAAAACCAAAGTTTTTAATAAATGCTATTTTAGGAGGTGCTGCATAGTATCTATTATACACTACCATTTTTAAAATATCTGATTCAGTATTGGAAATAATTTTATCTGCGGCTAATTTTGGACTTAACCATAATTTATTAGTTATAAGTTGTCCATCGATAGCTTCAATAACTGCAATCTTCCCCTTATCTTGTGGGTATTCATTCAAACTAATTTGAATATCCTTTTCTTGTATAGCAGCTGCATCAAATTTATTAATGGCTTTCTCCTTTATTTCTTTAATGAAAGATTTTCCATTCTCTGCAACTAATTCACCTTTAATATATGTTTGCTTTACTTTAAAAGAAATAAGATCTTCCACCACAATAAAATTAGCGCTATCGCCCACTCGCATTTTTCCTATAGGTAATTTATAATGGTCCACTGGGTTTATGCAGGCAGCCCTTAAAACAAACATGGGGTCAATACCCTTTGTGACTGCGCGTGCGCATAAACTATTTATATGCCCTTCTACTAAACTGTCAGGATGTTTGTCATCGCTACAAAGCATAATCATAGAAGGGTGGTCTTCAATTAATTCATACAGGGCTTCAAAATTTTTAGCGGCACTGCCTTCTCTAATTAAAATTTTCATCCCATGCTGAAGTTTATCTAAGGCCTCTTCAAGGGTGAAGCATTCATGGTCGGTACTAATGCCTGCTTCAATATATCTTTTGGCGTCCTCCCCTCTAAGACCTGGTGCATGCCCATCTATTGGTTTACCAATTTTATGTGCAGCCCTAATTTTTTTCATTACCTCTTCGTCTTTGAGTAAGACACCAGGAAAATTCATCATCTCGCTTAAGTAATAAATATCAGGGTTGGCTAATAAACTGCTTACTTGATCGCTATTGATAGCAGCGCCGGCGGTTTCAAAAATAGTGGCAGGCACACAGCTAGGCGCCCCAAAGAAAAAATGAAAAGGTACTTTTTTACCATTATCAATCATATACTGCACGCCTTCTATTCCGCATACATTGGCAATCTCATGAGGGTCGCTAATAGTGCCAATCGTGCCATGGGTAACGGCTATGCGCGCAAAGGAGCTGGGAATAAGCATACTACTTTCGATATGCACATGGGCGTCTATAAAGCCGGGTACTAAATACTGTAAAGGGGCATCTATAGTAGATTCAATAGATTGAATAATGCCATCTTGTACTGTAATAGTAGCTGGGTAGATATGCTTTTTGAGAATATCTACATATTGACCTGAAATGGAAAAGGAATTGCCCATACGCTTAATTTGCTATCACAAATTAAACCAATAACTGAACTTAAAGATAAGCGCCCTGTTTTTATTTTTAAATAGAGGGTCGGTAAAGTAGTTGTCGGTGTATACCAAGAATAAGTCGCTCATAGGTCTGAATCTGTATTGTAAGCGGCTATTAATATTGAAATTATTCTTCTGTGTATTATATTGTACGAAAGTGGACCAGAATAATTTTGTACTAAAATTCCACTCCACCCTAGGTTGTATTAAGACTAAATTAGTACTACCATAAGGGTTCGGAAATACGATATTATTAAATTGAGCGCTTAATAATAGATTAAAATGGGGCTGATTTCTGTAACTGATACCCATCGTAATTCCTTTTACTTCTCCATTATAAAATTGACCGATATTCAAGATGCTCTCTATGCCAAATGTCTTTCTCAAATCAGATACATACTTTAGCTGAATCTGATTGAATACATAATTTCCAACTGGTAAAGGAACATCATCTGTAAATGAAATAGGATATTTTAAGTTGACAATTGTATTTTTTAATTCAAGACTGAAAATAGAGGTATTTTTGAATTGAATATCAGGCCCCAATTTATTATCGGCTTGATTAATGGAATTATCTGGATGTAGGGTGGCAAAACTTTCAATTTTCACTATCATTTTACCAATGGGCCCTTTTTCGGGAAATAATCTATAGCTAAGCGAATTGAATAAGTTCTTAAATCCAATACGTATAGTGGTATCTCGAATGGCATCATAATTATCAATGCCTTGCACAAATCCCATGTCGGTGTAATAGTTTTTACCTAAACTTCCAATAAGGGTAATATAAGACCAGTGTTTTCGATTTGTCATAAACCCAGTGGTTGCATACATATCATCATCATTAATACCTGACTTAAACGACTTATGGATATCGGTCCAGCTACTAAATGTTCCAGCCGTATTAGAATATTCAAAAGTAACCCCCGCATTACGACCATATCTATCTAATGGATTTTTCTTTGCCTCCTGCTCTGAAATAAAATTCTCTCTATTTAAAAAATAAGTTTTTATAACAGAACGCTTCAATAGACTTCTTTGTAAAGTAAAGGCAGAAAAATTTTCTGCAGCATAATTTCCTTGCTTACCTGTTTGCATATTCATCATACCAATACGCGTAGCGCGGTTTAAATTTCCAGACATTCTTGCTCCAAATAAAATAGGAATTTTATTACCGTCTTTATCGAGTCCAATGGTTCTAGAATAAAAGGGACGTACAAAGGGCATACCAAAATTGGAAAATAAGTCGGAGTTTTCTAAAAAAAATGCCCTTCTTTCTGGAAGAAAGATATTGAACCTTGTAAGGTTGGTTACTTGTTGGTCTACTTCTACTTGAGAAAAATCGGGGTTCACTGTTAAGTCTAAATTTAAAGAAGCATTCAAAGCTACTTTTGCATCAAAACCACCGGTGGCAGTGGTATTCAGAGGCTTTCCATTTTCTTGGTCTTCTGTGCTAGCACCAGAAATAAAGGGTAGTAAAATATTATTATTTTTTGAACTAGGTGTGGCTGCAGGCCAATTTAATAAACCCATATAGCCTAAATCGTAGGATTTAAAAATAGGGGGTACCCTGGTAAAGTTGCTATATTCATTATGTTTTGCATCGCCTCTTAAAAAATTGATACCCCATTGTAATTGTTTAGGATCGTATCTGATAGATTTTAAAGGAATCATTATCTCAGCAATCCAATAAGTTCCATAATCCTTGGTGGCAGAAAACCATTTGGTATCCCAACTCCAAGTAGGTTTGTCTTGAAAACTTAAACTTAGTTGATCTTCAGATTGAACATTTAAAGCGCTTAATAAAAAATAAAACCCATTGGTTTTTTTATTCAGTGGGTCCATCATAATACCTACAACATCATTGCCTTCATTACCGAAATCTCTTTTTAAACTTCTTGAGATAGCTGCTCCACTATCATAGACCTTAAATCCAAAATAAATATTCTCATTATCGTAAGTAAATCTTACTTCAGTTTGGCGTTTAGGCTCTCCAATATCATTGGGAAATTTCTTTACAAAATTTTTGGCTACATCAGTAGTGGCCCATACCGGCTCGTCTAAAATACCATCTATTTTTATTTTATCCGTGGTGGGTTGAATATATAATTGAAAGCCTTTTTGAAATTCAGAAATGTTTTGAGCATTTATGAAATAGCTAGAAAATAGCAAGCTTAGAAGCAAGCAAGCTTTTTTACAAGCCGTTTTAAAAAAGAGTAGTTGCTGGTATTGATATTCCATCAGGGTGCAAATATCCCCTATGTAACTAAAACAGCCTTCATTAGTTGGAAGTTTTTCTGAAAAAATGTATAAGCGGTTACTAATGAGGCTTATAACTAGGGCCGGGTAGTTGTTTTAAGCTGAAAAGGTAGGTTTTTTTAGTATTTGCCACTATACATTAAAACCAATAACTGATCTTAAAGACAAGTGCTCTATTCTTACTTTGAAATAAAGGGTCTGTAAAATAATTATCTGTATACACTAAAAAGAAGTCACTCATTGGCTTATAGCGGTATTGTAATCTGCTATTAATATTGAAATTATTACTCTGTGTATTGTACTGAATAAAAGTGGTCCAAAATAGTTGGGTACTAAAATTGTATTCAATTCTTGGTGCAATTAAGACCAATCTAGTACTGCCATATTTTCCCGGCAACTGAATTTGATTTAGCTGGGCATTTATACGAAGATTAAGGTGAGGCTGATTTCTCCAATTGATTCCAAGGCCAAAACTTTGTACTTGGCCATTATAAAATTGACCAACCTTAATTTCAGAAACCCACCCAAACAGTTTTCTAGCATCTGAATTATAGCTTATTCCAAATTGTGCATATTGATATTGAGCAGCTGGTAATGGTTCGCCATCTGTAAAACTTGTAGCGAAAAGAAGGTTAGTGACGTTATTATTTAGTTCTAATTCTATACTTGAAGAATTTTTAAAATTAGCCTGTATTTCACTACTACTTTCCCATTCGTTAAAACTATTATCGGGATTAAAAATAACAGAATTTTCTGCACGGGCTTCAATTCTTCCTAGTTTTCCTTTCGCTGGCATTAATGTATAACTGATTTCAGAATAAATATGCTTAAATCCAATTCGAATAGTTGTGTCTCTCTCTGCATCGTAATTGCTTATTCTTTGAACGAAGCCCATATCAGTATAGTAGTTCTTGCCAACATTTGCAATATCAAGCACAAAACCAAAATTTCTTCCATTGTAACTTAAACCAGCTTCTGCATAATTATTTAAGTCTTTGATGGTAGGTTTCATGGATTGATTGTAATTGGCCCAATAACTAAAGCTTCCAGCTGGATTGGAATATTCAAATGTAAGCCCAGCATTGCGTCCATATTTGTCCAGTGGATTCTTTTTTTCTTCCTCCACTGAAATGAAATTCTCTCTATTTAAAAAATAGCCTTTTATTAAGGATCGTTTTAAAACTCTTTTTTGCCATGTAAAGGCAGAAAAATTTTCAGGTGCATAGTTGCCTTGTCTTCCTGTTTGCATATTCATGGCACCAATTCTTACATCAGGTGATAAATTACCAGAAAGTCTTGCGCCAAATAGGATAGGAATTTTATTGCCTTCTTTATCTAAGCCAATGGTTCTAGAATAAAATGGCCGAATGGGAGGGATACCGAATCCAGCAAATAGATCCGCATTTTCTAAAAAGAAGGCCCTTCTTTCTGGCAAGAAAATACTAAACCTAGTTAAGTTGGTTACTTGGTTATCTACTTCTACTTGGGAGAAGTCTGGATTGATTGTTAAATCTAAATTCAAAGAAGGGTTCAAGGCAATTTTAGCATCAAAACCACCATTACCAGTTGTTTCGGTCTTGCTGTTTAATTTATCTTCGCTAATGCCACCTGTTAAATAAGGTAGTAGAATCACATTATTGGAACTCGCTGGCGGATTGGTTGGCCATTTCATCAATCCTGTGTAACCAAGGTCGTATGATTTAAAATTGGGTCCAATTCTTGTCCATGTACTATACTCGAAATTTTTTGCATCAATACGAACAAAGTTGACGCCCCAATTTTTATTTTCTGCATTATATCGAATAGACTTTAAAGGGATGGCAATTTCAGCAATCCAGTAACTACCATAATCTTTAGTCATAGAAAACCATTTAGCATCCCAGCTGTAACTAAGTCCATCTTCACTATCCCCTGTCAACTGACCTTCTGATTGCACATTCAATGCACTTAAAACAAAATAAAATCCGTTTGTCTTTTGATTCAAGGGATCTAAAACAATGGCAACTCCATCGTTTCCATCATGTCCAATATCTCTTTTTAAACTTTTGATAATGGCCGTGCCACTGTCATATACTTTGAAGGCGAAATAAATATTTTTATCATCGAATAAATATTTTACCTCAGTTTGCTTTTTTGCCGCTCCAATATCATTAGGAAATTTTTTATAAAATTGACTAACTGCTTCCACTGTATTCCATGCAGGCTCATCTAAAATACCATCTAATTTAATGGGTATTTTTGTAGGCTGAATCGTCAGCTGAAATTCTTGCTGAATATTGGCATTGGGTTGTGCAATAGCTAGCAGGCTAATTAGGTTTGTGACAAAAAAAAGGCTTATGCGTAGAATTTTATTCATGGTCAAGTATATCTGGCCTTCTTTGCTTGGTTCTAATCAATGCTTGTTCTGATCTCCATTGATCTACCTTTTTTGGGTCGCCTTGTAACAATACTTCCGGAACAGTTAATCCACGAAAGTCTGCAGGCCTAGAATATACAGGGGGTGCTAATAAATTATCTTGAAAAGAATCGGTTAAGGCAGAGGTTTCATCATTTAATACACCGGGAATAAGTCTTCCAATGGCATCTACTACCACAGCAGCAGCTAATTCCCCACCACTTAAAACATAGTCGCCAATAGATATTTCTTTGGTAACATATAAGTCTCGAATTCTTTGATCAATGCCTTTATAGTGCCCACAAATAATTAAAATTCTATTTTGTAAAGAAAGGGTGTTGGCTTGTTTTTGATCAAACCTTGCTCCGTCCGGTGTCATAAAAATAATTTCATCAAACTTGCCCGCTTCTTGTAATTGGTCAATGGCGTTGGCCAGTGGTTCGCAAACCATTACCATGCCAGCACCTCCTCCATATTGGTAGTCGTCCACCTGTCCATGTTTATTAATAGCCCAGTCTCTGAGGTTATGCAATTTTATAGTAAGCAAACCTTTTTCCTGCGCCCTTTTCATCATACTATGTTCAAAGGGGCTCGTTAATAATTCTGGTAATACTGTTAAAATTTCAATGGTCATATGGTAAAGATAAAAGAATCCTAAGAACTTTGTTTAATCTAATAATTCACCTAAATCGCGTCTGTCTTTTTTAGTAGGCCTTCCTATTTTACTTAAACGCTTACCGGTTTGAAAAGTAGATGCCACCTGCCTTACGCGTTCTAATTCTTCAATAGGGGTAAGGTCTTCATAATATTTAATGGCTTCAGCATAGGCTAATCTTCCTTCTAATACTTGTGTCACTCTAATGACCCAGTTTTTATGTTCCGTTCTTGCTTCGTACTCATCGCCTATTACTACATTACGGGAAGCTTTCACCGGTTCGCCTTTTATTTTAACGCGTCCTTTGTCAATGGCTTCGGTGGCCTGAGACCTTGTTTTAAAAATACGGATAGACCATAAGTATTTATCTAATCGTACTTTTTTCTTTTCCGTTTTGATGATATCAGCAGCTTTCATGCTTAGTCTTGTTTTTCTGCAAAAAATTGATGGAAGTAAGGAATGGTTTCAATGCCTTTGTAAAAATTGACAATATCATATTTTTCATTAGGGCTATGTAAGTTATCGCTATCTAATCCAAATCCCATAAATACAATTTTTACCCCTAATTCTTTTTCAAACAAAGAACAAATTGGAATACTTCCACCACCACGCACGGGAATAGGTTCTTTGCCAAAAGTGGTCGCAATGGCTTTAGCGGCACTTTTGTATTCGTGCGAATTGATAGGGGTAATATAAGGCTCACCTCCATGATGTTCAAATGCATTCACTGTAATATTGTCTGGTGCAATTTTTTTAAAGTGTGCAAGTACCATGGCCGTTATTTTTTCTGCAGACTGATTCGGTACCAAGCGACAAGAAATTTTTGCAAAAGCTTTAGAAGGTAAAACAGTCTTTGCACCTTCACCGGTATAGCCTCCCCAAATTCCATTCACTTCTAAAGTAGGACGAATACCTGTTCTCTCATTGGTGCTATATCCTTTTTCACCCCAAACATTTTGTATACCTAAATCGGCTTTAAATTCATTTTCATCAAATGGCGCTTCTGCCATTTTTTTTCTTTCTGCATCGGTGGATATAATCACATCCTCATAAAAACCAGGAATGGTGATATGATTATTTTCATCATGACATGAAGCAATCATTTTTGATAAAATAGTAATAGGGTTGGCCACCGCACCACCATAGACCCCACTATGTAAGTCTCTATTAGGTCCTGTAATTTCAAGCTCGATATAACTTAGTCCTCTCACGCCAATATCTATAGAGGGGTTATCCATACTAATCATAGCCGTATCACTAATTAATATGACATCTGCTTTTAAAAGCTCGGTATGGGTTTTTACGAAGGCTGCTAAGTTGGGACTTCCAATTTCCTCTTCTCCTTCAATGATAAATTTAATATTCGTGTAAAGAGAATTGGTTTTGGTCATTATCTCTAAGGCTTTGACATGCATATAGAATTGTCCTTTATCGTCACAGGCACCACGTGCAAATATTTTACCGTCTTTAATAGTTGGGTCGAATGGGCTACTATGCCAAAGCTCTAAGGGTTCTGCTGGTTGTACATCGTAATGGCCGTAAACAAGTACTGTAGGTAGTTTAGGGTCTACATTTATTTCTGCATATACTATAGGATGCCCGGCTGTTTCATATATTTTAGTAATAGGCGCACCTGCTTCTTGCAAAGATTTTTCTACGGCTTTAGCACAAGCTAACATATCGCCATTGTGTTCCGTTTTTGCACTCACACTGGGTATACGTAGTAAGGCTAGTAGTTCTTCTAAGAAACGATCTTTGTTTTTTTCTTGATATTCGGTCCATGCTTTCATGTGCTGTAATTTTTAAAATAAATTTTAATATTCTTATTTTTGTTTTTTTATTCTTATTTACGCTAATTGATGTTTGTTATCCGATAAAACATTTTCTACATTCCAATTTAATTTTTTTTCAAAAATCGATTTTCTTTCTGCGCAGTTCTCTATGGTGCAAATAGGACAACTAAAAGGCATACAGCCATCGGTGTGTACAAAAAACTCAACGCTATCGCCAAATTTATTTTTTATGATCCTTGTAAATTCATCCACCACTGCATGGGCTTCATTTACATTAAAATACCAAGGTACTGTTAAGTGGCAATCAATATGCATTAAGGCACCATATTTAATGACTCTTAAATTATGTAAATCAATCCAATGCTTATTTCTATCCTTATTTATTTCTGTTATTACTTCTTCTAGTAATGCCAGGTCGGCTTCATCCATAATACCTGCTAGTGATTTTCTAATAATTTTATAGCCATTATAAATAATCCATACGCCCATAACAATAGCAATAATAGCGTCAATGCTTTTATAGCCTGTATAAATTACTAAACCAATTCCAATAGTAACTGCGAAAGTAGTATAGCTATCAATTAATAAATGCTGACCACTTGAACTAAGTGCTAAAGATTTATTTTTCTTGCCAATGGCCTTGGCCCCAAGGCCTGCTGCCATATTTAATATTGCTGTGGAAAGTAGTACCCAAATCCCATTATCTAAATCGTGTAAAGTAGTAGGCTCGAAAAAGGTAATAATAGATTCATATAAAATAATTAAGCCAGCTGTAATAATTAAACTTCCTTCAAAAGCTGCAGAAATAAATTCTGCCTTGCCGTGTCCGTAAGGGTGGTCTTTATCTTTTGGTTTTGATGCCACATATAAACTATAGAGCCCAATGATGCCCGCTAGTACATTCACAATACTTTCTAACGCATCTGATAATACAGATAACGAATGCGTCATAAAGTAAGCAACAAATTTAAGTACAAATAAGATGATACTTAAACTTGTAACAAAAAACTGAATCTTTAAATTTTGTTTTGACTTTTGCAATTAAATAAAATTGGGAATGATTTAAGCCTGTTTTGCTTCTGCAAATTTTTTCTCTACAAATGCCCAATTTACTAAGTTCCACCATGCATTGATGTAGTCGGGGCGTTTATTTTGATACTTCAAATAATAGGCATGCTCCCAAACATCTAAACCTAAAATAGGGGTACCTTTTGTGTCTGCTATATCCATTAATGGATTGTCTTGATTAGGCGTTGAACAAACGGCTAAACTATTATCTGCTTTTATAATCAACCATGCCCATCCACTGCCAAATCTTGCTTTTGCGGCATCGCTAAAGGCAGTCTTAAAATTATCTAATGAACCAAAATTTTTGTTGATGGCATCTGCTAATGCACCAGTGGGTGCGGTGGCAGGAGCTGGCTTCATTAACTGCCAAAACATTTCGTGATTATAATGTCCACCTGCATTGTTTCTCATTTTTGGAGAATAACGTGAAATATTTTTTAATAGATCTGTTAAAGGCGTTGTTTGGGTATCTAATTTTTCTGCAAGCGCAGCGTCTGCTAAATTTTTAGCATAGGTAGCTGCATGTTTTGTATAATGTATTTCCATAGTTGCAGCGTCGATATAAGGCTCTAGTGCGCTGTAACTATAGTTCAATGGTTGTTGTGTATATTCACCTGCAGCAGTCAATGTAGTCATTGGAGTAATTTTAGCCATTAAGGGCATCGCCGCTAGGACCATACCCGCTTTACCAGTTGAACGAATAAACTGACGTCTGTTTTGAGTAGATTTTGACATGCTTTTATTTTTTAAAGTACTTCTGTAAAGTTACTTTAATTGGCTGTAAAAGTCGGTAGTAAAATTCCTGATTAAATAGCTGTGAATCACGCATGGCCTTATAGGTTAAGAATAAGCCAAAGGGTATTAAAATCATAGAGGACATCCACATGCCAGAGAATACATCCCACTGCCCAGATTTAGCTAATTTTTCTCCAAAATTATTGAGTAGGAAAAAGATTACAAAAAAGATAATAGCCAATACCAAGGGTGTACCTAGCCCTCCTTTACGTATAATGGAACCCAAGGGAGCGCCTATTAAAAACAGCACAAAGCAGGCAAAGGATAAAGTAAATTTTCGATGCCATTCTATTCCATGTGAAGAATTTGCTTTTTTATTATCCTTATAAGTATCTGCAATAGCAGTTATGTTATATATAAGGGAAGAAAACTGGTAGCCAGAAGTGAGCTGAATACTACTTATTAAAGAATCGGGAATAAGCGTACTAAATTTTTTTAAAGGTGTACTATTTTTCTTAGCATTAAAAAGTTGACCACTGTCTTTATAGTTCATAAACCTTAAATAGGAGGCAACATCTGCATTGGTTTTTTGAATATAGAAGGAGTCTTTGTTTTGTAAAGAATCCATGGCCTTGCTAAGCTGCCTTACACTTAACATTTTGGGGTCGTAGAGTACATCACTTGTTTTATTCATCTGAAAACTTTTCAGGTCAAATACTTTTTTATATTCTTTGAAATAAAGTCTGGTGAATTCTGTATTGGTAGTACTTCGCGCTCCTCTTTCCTGATAGCGCCAACCATTATACATTATAAACTCCAAGAATTTTTTATTGGCAGATACACGCATCACCCCCGATTCGGCCATGATTAAATTATCTTGCAATCCAAATCTTTTTTCAAAGATGGTAATATTATGCATGACACTATCATTCGACTCTTTCTTGCCTAGTTTAATTACATAGCCATCAATTTTATCATAAAAAATACCTTCTTTTAAATCTATGGCAGGCTTGGCTATAATGATTTCATATTTTAAATTAGTAAGCTTCATCTGCGTTACTGGAATAATATTATTTGAAAATAAAAAAGCAATGCCGGCTAAAAAAATAGTGAATATAAATAGCGGGCGCATAAAACGAATCAGTGGAATGCCTGCTGCTTTAATGGCAATGAGCTCAAAGCTTTCTCCTAAATTGCCAAAGGTCATAATAGAAGAAAATAACAAGGCTAGGGGAAGGGCTGTGGTAAAAGTACTTACAGAGACAAGGCCTACTAATTGTAAAATGGTAAGCAGGTCTAAACCTTTGCCTACTAAGTCGTCAATGTATAACCAAAAGAATTGCATGGTCAGCACAAAAGTTGAAATAGTGAGTGCTGCCAAAAAAGGCCCAATAAAGGCTTTAAGAATTAGTATGTCTAATTTCTTGAACAAAATGTTGGTGCTAACTACCTATACGATGAAAGAGTTCTTTGATCTGATATTCCCAAAGTCGGCTCTGGTCTTTGACTTCGTTTTTCTCAGCAAAATCTTTCACGATTAAAATAGTTTGATTTGAAATTTCTGTTTTTTCAATTCTAAATTCGAAGTATTCATTCTTCTCTCCATGTAACCATCTAAACCTTATAAATTTATCTGGCTCTTGGTCAACTAATTCTGCTTTCTCTGGCACACCCTTATTCCATGAAAAACTAAAAACGTTTTCCCATTCGTCTACTTTGTCTGCAAACCATTCTTGTAGTCCAGAGGCAGTGGATAAAAATTCAAATAAAATATTGGGTGAACATCTCACCGGAAATTCAAGTGTAAATAATTGTTTCTTACTCATATATAACTAGCTCCTCTTAAAAATTGATTCGTTTGATGCAATAATATTAAATAAAGGGTAGGTTCCAAGTATTTTTCAATATTTATTAGTTAACAAACTGTCAAGACATATTTAGCCTATTCTCTAAATTGGTATAAGTATATGAAATTCAACAGCTTATATCATATTACGATAGGCTGTAATGTCCCAATTTTAACGTATTTATACCTTTTGAAATGATGGTGTATGACTCGATATGATCACTTATCTTTGCTCCCCTTAATGTTGTAAGTATGTTTAATAGTTTGAGTGAAAAATTAGAATCTGCCTTTAAGCACCTAAAAGGGCAGGCGAGAATTAATGAATTGAATGTTGCCAATACCTTAAAAGATATCAGAAAGGCTTTATTGGATGCGGATGTCAATTTTAAAATTGCCAAAGAATTTACAGATAGTATTAAAGAAAAGGCCATTGGCGCAAAAGTTATTAATGCCATTAGCCCTGGACAATTGATGGTAAAAATTGTGCAAGATGAATTAACGGCTTTAATGGGTAATGAAGCTTCTTTGATGGACCTTTCAAAAAGCCCCACTATTATTTTAGTAGCGGGTTTGCAAGGATCTGGTAAAACTACTTTTTCTGGTAAGTTGGCTAATTATTTAAAAGCACAAAAAAAATCTCCCTTATTAGTGGCTGCAGATATTTATCGTCCTGCAGCAATGGATCAACTCACCTTATTAGGCGAGCAAATTGGAGTAGATGTTTTTGTAGAAAGAGAAAATAAAAATGCAGTCTCTATTGCACAAAATGCATTGGTCTATGCAAAGGCGAATAATAAAAATGTAATTATTATTGATACGGCGGGGCGACTTGCAGTGGATGAAGTCATGATGAATGAAGTAGCTGCCATTAAAAATGAAATTCAACCACAAGAAATATTATTCGTTGTAGACTCAATGACAGGGCAGGATGCAGTGAATACTGCCAAAGTATTTAACGAGCGTTTAGATTTTACGGGAGTCGTATTAACAAAATTAGATGGCGACACTAGAGGGGGTGCGGCCTTGTCTATAAAATACACGGTGAATAAACCTATTAAGTTTATGAGCAGTGGTGAAAAATTAGATACGCTCACTGTTTTTCATCCCGAGAGAATGGCCCAAAGAATTTTAGGCATGGGTGATATTACTTCTTTGGTAGAAAAAGCACAGTCGCAATTTGATGAAGCAGAAGCAAAAAAATTAGAAAAAAGAATTCGAAAAAATCAATTTGATTTTGAAGACTTCTTAACGCAGATACAGCAGATAAAAAAAATGGGCAATTTAAAAGATTTAATGGGTATGATTCCAGGTATGGGCAAGAGTTTAAAAGATGTAGATATTAAAGACGATGCCTTTAAGGGAGTGGAAGCCATAATTCAATCGATGACCGTTTTGGAAAGAAGAAATCCAGACTTGCTTTCAACAAGTCGCAAACAAAGAATTGCCAAAGGAGCCGGAAAGGATATTGGAGAAATCAATGCTTTTATGAAGCAGTTTGACCAAATGAAGCAGATGATGAAGCAAATGTCCAGCGGGTCAATGCCAGGTAAAATGCCAGGTTTGAGACGTTAATTTTGAGCTAACTCACTGATAATCATATAATAGTAAGTTTTAAACCCCTTTTTCCTTTGTTTATTGCCTGCTTTATATTATCTTTGCAGCCGGTTAACCCTATTTAATAACGCCTATAAATTTCTATTTAACATGGCAGTAAAGATGAGACTACAACGTCACGGTAGTAAAAAAAGGCCTTTCTACTTTATAGTAGTGGCTGACGGACGTGCACCAAGAGATGGTAAATTCATCCAAAAAATTGGTACTTACAATCCATTAACAGTTCCTGCAACAATCCAATTGGATCGTCAAAAGGCATTGGAGTGGTTAAACAAAGGTGCTCAACCTACAGACACCGTTCACAGAATTTTATCTTTCAAAGGAGTACTTTATTTGAAACATTTACTTCGTGGAGTAAAATTAGGTTTGTTTGATGATGCAACCGCTATGGAGAAATTCCAAACATGGTATGCAGCACATGAAACAAAAATTGCTAGCACAAATGATACACACAAAAAAGCAGAAGCTGCTAAAAAAGTGTATGTACCTGTTGCTAAAAAAGTAGCAGAACCAGTAGCAGAAGTTGCACCAGTAGAAGAAGTGGCTGCACCAGTGGAAGAAGCTGCACCAGTAGCAGAAGCAACAGCTGATGCCTCTGTTGAAGATATGCCTGCTGCAGAATAATTTTAAAATTAATCTAGCTTTATAAAAGCCCCTGATTCCTATCAACGGAATTGGGGGTTTTTTTTGAAAATGATATTGTCGATAAAAGAATTAAATTAGCAAATGAGTCAGTACATACATATAGGTAAAATTGTGGCACCGCATGGGATTACTGGCCATGTTATTATAGAACATGCCTTGGGCAAGCCTATTCATTTTAAAGGTATTGATGCCATTTTTGTTGAAAAAAATGCAGCAAGTTTTATTCCCTATTTTATTCAAAGCGCTTCTGCAAAAACAGATACCATTTCGCATTTACAATTGGAAGGCATTAATAGTAGAGAAGCTACTGCTATGCTTTTAGGTAAAAAAGTTTGGTTGCCTCAAGATGATTTTCAAAAATTAGTGGACAAGCAATCGCCATTGGCTTTATTAGGATATACAGTAGAAGAAGCAGGAAAGGCTATTGGGGTTATTCAAGAAGTAATTGAACAACCACATCAATTAATGGTAACTATCTTATACCAAGGCCAAGAAGCCTATATTCCTTTGCATGAAGAAAGTTTAAAAGCAGTAAACCATAAGGCTAAAACCATTAGTGTTGAACTACCTGATGGCTTATTGGATTTATATACAGCAGCTCCTTCGGAAGAATAGGTAAAGGCGTAATTATTTTTCTTTATTCCATTTATCCAACTGCTGCAAAGTAGCGGTTAAGTCTTTAGGTAAAGGGGCTTCTAAATGAAGCTCCTTTTGTTTATAGGTAAACACCAATGTATGGGCATGTAAAGCTTGTCTAGCTAATATGGGTCTTTCTTCTTCCTCGGTCTTGCTTAATTTGAAATTTTTCTTTTTAATAGAAGACAATAATAATTTCTCACCGTCTCCGTATACATCATCGGCTACTATGGGATGTCCTATTTGTTTGGCATGCACGCGTATTTGATGCGTGCGACCTGTATGTATTTGAAAAGAAACCCAAGCGAAACGTTTATAATTTTCAATAACCTTGTAAGTAGTTAAAGCCATTTTTCCTTTGGCATGTACTACCATGATTCCCTTTTTTACAGGATGCTCCATAATGGGTTGGTCAATACTACCTTCAGAAGGGGGTCTTCCTAAAACTAAGCCTAGGTATTTTTTTTCAATTTCTCTTCCTTCAAATAATTCGCTTAATAATTTATGTGCCTCCGCATTTTTTGCAAATACAATTAAACCACTCGTGTGTTGGTCTAATCGGTGAACGGTAAAAATTTCTCCGTACTTTTCTATTAATAAGGACTTAAGAGAAACATCCTTACCAAATCTATCGGGGATGCTTAATAAACCAGCGGGTTTATTCAAAACAATCATATCCTCATCTTCAAATAATATTGATAACATGTACTATTTATTTGGAAGATTTTCTGGTAAATGATTTATTTAAAAACTTTAGTAATCTTACTTCTTTCTCTGCCAAAAAACGCCATTTACCACGATCAACATTTTTCTTGGTAAGGTTGGCAAACATGACTCTATCTAAATGTCTAACATCATAGCCTAAGTGTTCAAAAATACGACGCACAATGCGATTGCGGCCACTATGAATTTCAATACCAATTACATTTTTAGAAGTATTCGATAAATAACTAACTGCATCGGCTGCAATAAAACCGTCTTCTAATTCAACACCTGCCGCAATAGATTCCATATCGGCCTTGGTCACAGGTTTGTCTAAAGTAACTTCGTATATTTTTTTAATTTCGTAAGAAGGATGTGTTAATTTTTGTGCCAAATCTCCATCGTTGGTTAAAATTAAAACACCTGTTGTATTTCTATCTAAACGACCCACCGGAAACATTCTTTGTGTGGTGGCGTTTTTAATAATATCTAAAACAGTTTTTCTACCTTCTGGATCATTTGCTGTGCAGATATAATCCTTTGGTTTATTTAATAAAATATAAACAGGAGTTACTTGTAATTGTAAAACCTTGCCTTTTAATCTTACTACATCTTTGTATTTTACTTTATAACCCGGCTCTAAAACAGTATCGCCGTTTACCGCCACATGTCCTGCCTTCACCATTTCTGCTGCTTCTCTTCTTCCAGATATACCAGCATGTGCAATATATTTATTCAAAGGCATTTGTTCAAAGGGCGCATCGTCAGCAGCGCTCACCTTACCAATAGAAGCTGTTCTTTTTTCATCCGCCTTGTCCATGGATGCAGGAGTTCTTTTATTAGTGAACTTAGATTTAGCAGGAAAAGGGCTAGCCAATTCACCATATTTAGGGGTCTCTCCTTTTTTCACATAAGTACTAGCTGTTCTTTTAGAAGCAGGGGGTATTCTTTTATTATTACCCAATGGTTCAACAGGAATGCCTCTTTCTTTATCCTTTTTTCTTTGGCGCATAGCTTCTCCAGCCGCCCTCATTTCAACTTTGGCTTTCTTTTTTTCTTGTCTATACTCTTCTTTAACAGCGCTTCCTTTTTTCTTATTAGAAAACTTGTCAAAGTTGTCAGATCTTTTTTGATTCATGCCTCCTACTATTAAAAATTATCTTTATTCGCTAATTGACCACAGGCAGCGTCGATATCCTTTCCTCTACTATGTCTTACGCGCACATTCACTCTATTTTTTTGTAAAATTTCTACAAATCTTTCAAAGCCTTCTTCATCTGGTTTGTCAAAAGGAAAAATATCAACGGGGTTGTATTCAATAATATTGATTAAATCGGCTGGTACTTGTCTATAAATTTTAGTGAGTTCTTCAGCGTCTTTTTCAGAGTCATTAAAGTCTTTGAATAAGATATATTCAAAAGTAACTTCAGTGCCTGTCTTTTTATAAAAGTAATTAATGGCTTCAACTAAGCCTTTGATATTATTACTTTCATTAATAGGCATAATTTCATTACGCTTTTTATCGTTCGCGGCATGAAGTGAAATGGCTAATTTAAATTTCACATTATCGTCGCCTAATTGTCTTATTTGTTTTATCAAGCCGGCTGTAGATACTGTAATTCTTTTAGCGCTCATGCCTAATCCATCAGGAGAAGTAATTTTTTCAATGGCCTTTAAAACATTATGGTAATTCATCAAAGGCTCACCCATGCCCATGAAAACAATATTGCTTAAATGTTTTTCATAAGTGGCTTCGCTTTGTTGTAAGATGTATACTACTTGATCATAAATTTCATCAAAGTTTAAGTTTCTTTTACGCTCCATAGTGCCTGTTGCACAAAATTTACAACTTAGGCTACATCCAATTTGAGAAGAAACGCAGGCGGTCTTTCTTAAAGTAGTCGGAATGAGTACTCCTTCAATCATATGACCATCATAAGTTTTAAAACGTGTTTTCAAAGTACCATCTTCACTTTGTTGGGTAGTATTAATTTGTAAAGCAGGTAGTTGAAAATCCTTTTCTAATAAGCTGCGTAAGTCCTTGCTTAAGTTGGTCATTTCATCAAAGCTATGTGCATGTTTTTGCCATAACCATTCAACAATTTGTTTTACTCTAAAAGGCTTTTCGCCTATTTTTGATATAAATCGCTCAATGTCAGCGACTTCTACCTGTCTAATATTAGGTCTTGTCTTCTCCATAATGCAAAGATACTTGATCGGATTTGTATACTTTTAAATCTTTTTTTAAGCTCTTTTTTGCCCTTAAAATAATTAATATAGATTTATTATAAAATAGGCCACGTTTTACTTATTTTCGAAAAACAATTTGAATCAAATAAATAATAAATTATGAAAAAAATCTTACTAATGGCAGCTATCCTTGTGGGGGTAATCGCTACAGCAAACGCACAAACTAGTCCTTTAAAAGATTATTTAGGCAAATATGTATTTCCAGAAGGAAGTCCAGTGACAGAAGTTACTTTAACTATAGAGGACACAGTATTAACTATTAATTCAGCAATGGGTGCTACTGCTTTGGAAAAGAAAGGGGTTGATACTTTTTATTTAGCTGCTTATGACGCACCTATTATATTTAAAAGAGGGGCAAATAATGAAGTAGAAACCTTAACTATTATTGTACAAGGAATGGAGTTAACCGCTACAAAAGTGGCTGCTTCTTTTGCTATTAAAGAAGAAGATTTTTACGCTAAAGTTTGGGCGAATAAAAATTTCTAGAACTCAAAATTAGAAAGGTCCGATAAAGAAACAGTGGTTTGTTTGCCCGTAATGATATTTTTTACAGTGCATTCATTCTTAGCTAATTCTTCGGTACCCATTATAATAACGTTGGGAATTCCTTTTTTCTCGGCGTATTTAAATTGCTTGTCGAATTTGCTCTTCTCAGGGTAAATTTCACAAGCAATTTTTTTGTCTCTTAATGACATCATTTGCAAGTAGGCTGCTTTCGCTTCCTGCTCCCCTAAATTAAAAAATAAAACTTGAGTGGTTTGTTCAATGGTGGTTGGGAATAAATTTTTCTCTTCCATCACATCATAAATTCTATCTACCCCAAAACTAATACCCACGCCTGCAATATTGGGCACACCAAATAAACTTGTTAAATCGTTATAGCGCCCGCCGCCGCCAATGCTGCCCATTTCAGCCTCTACAGCTTTTACTTCAAAAATAATACCTGTATAATAATTCAAGCCTCTTGCTAAAGTAAAGTCGGCCACCAAATGCTTACTCATACCGGTTTGTATGTGGTAGTCTAATACAAAATTAATTTCTTCTATACCTTTCAGTCCCATTTCGTTATTATCTAATAAAATAGTTAACTGTTTTAATTTTTCTGTATTATTTCCTTCAATAGTTAAGTAAGTTTGGATAATTTTTTGTTGTGCCTCGCTAAAATTTTTCTTATCTAATTCTTCTTTTACTTTATCCCAACCAATTTTATCTAACTTATCTATTGCAATAGTTAAATCAATTAATTTATCTTCTCCTCCACATATTTGTGCAAGGGCCAGTAAAATTTTTCTATTATTTATTTTTACTTCTACGGGTAAATTTAATTTTTGAAAAGCAGTAAGATACACTGCTACTAAATCCACTTCATTTAATAAACTTTCACTACCTACTACATCTGCATCACATTGATAAAATTCACGGTATCTTCCTTTTTGTGGACGGTCGGCGCGCCATACAGGTTGGATTTGATATCTTTTAAAAGGGAGGTTAAGCGAACCATGGTTCATGGCCACATATCTAGCAAAGGGAATGGTTAAATCATATCTTAAAGCACGTTCGGTAATGGCCGTGCTATTTTTACCTGCAAATAATTTCTCAACCCCTTCTAATGTTTGTTCTTTTTTCTGAGGATTGTCTAGGCCGTTATTTAAAATTTTAAATATAAGTTTATCGCCTTCCTCCCCATACTTACCCATTAAGGTTTCCAGGTTCTCCATAGCAGGGGTTTCCAATGGCTGAAACCCATAGGTTTCAAACACAGATTGGATGGTCTTAAATATAAACTGACGCTTTTGAACCGTAGCCGCATTAAAATCTCTGGTACCTTGTGGCAAAGAAGGTTTGCTCATAGTTGCAAATTTATAAGTAAAGATAAATTTTTTAAATTCATCGGCTATTAATTGTTTAAATTGCTTCTTTAAAACCCGATTTTATGGAAAATCAAGACCCTAGCCAACAACCATATGAGCCAAGGCCCAATGCGCCTCGTGAAAAATCGGAGCGTACTTACCGCATATTTAGAAGTATTTATGACTATACCATGGCGGCCCTTATTTTAGGTTGTGGGGTATTAATGCTGGGTGCTAAATGGTTCCACTTAGATATGATCATTAATGCTGGCGCCGACTTTAGATATATATTCGGTAGCCTATGTTTATTGTATGGTGGTTTTAGATTGTACAGAGGTATCAATCAAATGTATTAGCCCTTTCCCTGTTTTTCATTGACTATTAAATTTAGCACATGCGTTTTTTTTACATTATTATAAGTGTTTGTATTTTGGCCACGGCTTGCAAGACAACTGTTAAAACGGATCCAGTAGACAGCCCAAGTGAAGGTCGTATTCGCATTTCTGTTGAAGAAAGCTTTAAACCTTTTATAGAGCAAGAGCTTAAAGTATTTGCGTTAAGTTTTCCCAATGCTAGTATTGAAGTTGCTTATAAATCCGAAATTGATTGCTTCAAAGATTTAGCTTCTGATAGTACCCGCATGATTATTGTAACAAGAGGCCTAGATAAAAAAGAGCAGGCTATTTATAAAGAACAACTAAGCTACGCACCCACTTTTGGTATACTTGCTTACAATGCCATTGCGGTGGTGGTGAATAAAAAATCAAAAGATTCTGTTTTCACCATGGCCGAACTAACTGCAGTACTAAGTGGTAAAAACAATAAGCAAGTGGTGATGGATGGAAGTAATTTAACTGGCATAGTTCGTTTTTTAAAAGATAGTTTATTAGACGAAACCCCTTTTGGGAAAAATGTAGTTTCTGCAAATGGAAGTGAAGAAGTGATTTCCTATATAAAAGACAATCCTAATGCCATTGGTTTTGTGGGCATGAATTGGGTGGGAGATAATTACGATCCCAAGCAAATGGAAGATAGAAAGACCCTTAAAATGGCCCTAGTAGAATGCACCCTTTGTATTGAAAAAGGCTACTATTCTCAGCCTTCTCAGGCGAATATTAGTAAGGGGCATTATTCTCTTTCTTTACCCATTTATTATATTTTAAAAGAAAACGCCCCTGGCCTTGGAACGGGACTGCTGAATTTTATGAGCCTCGAAAGAGGGCAATTAATTTTTCAAAGGGCTTTTTTGGTACCTGCCAAAATGGGATTTAAGAAAAGAAAGGGGTTATTGAACTAACGCTCATCAAATACCCTTAAAATTTCGGCTTATTAACCAAAAATTAATGGGATTCTTGCCAAAAAATTAATATTTTAGCCATCCTTATAACTTCTGTTCTTATAGTAAAAAAATAGATGTGTTAAAGGGACATGTTCAAAGTACAATAAATGGTATCTTGGACTTGGATAAAATTTAAAATGAAAAAAAGTAAGTGATGAAAAAATTGGTTTTTCTTTTCGTAGGATTTGCATTTTCTACAGCCTTAATGGCTCAAGTAGCACCTTCCCCTTTAGCGGAGGGCGTGAAGCTTTTGAATTATGAAAAAAATAAAACAGCCCTTAATTTTTTTAAGGAGGCTTTTGACAAAAACCCAGGAGATGGCGAAACTACTTTCTGGTATGGTCAAGCCATGTTAGCGCAAAACTATAATGGAATTTCTACCACCGAATCTATCCAAAATGCGAAAGATTTATTTCAAAAAAGTTTACAAGCAAAAGGCAATGACCCATGGTTATTAATAGGTATGTCACATATTCAATCATTAGAAGGAGCGGACGTGAATGCAGTGAAGCAAAACTTAGAAGTAGCTATTACCTCTACGCTCAATACAAAAGGAAAATACAAAGGCAAACCGAATCAAGATATCATTAATGCAATTGGTTATGTATTTGCTGAATTGCCTATTAGTATTGGAGACCACAAATATGCTATCGATAAATTAAAAGAAACAATAAGCGCCTACGATGTAGTGAATTCAAGCCTTTACATCAACCTAGGTATTAACTATTTAAAGTTAGGTGGTGGTGAAAATGGGGGAGATGCAGTAACAGCTTTTCAAAATGCGATTAATGCAGATGCGAAAAATGCATATGCTTATTATAGAATTGGTAAAGTATATCAAACACAGAACAATAAAGAATCTTTAGACGAATATTTTAATAAAGCCATCGCTGCAGATCCAGCCATTGCACCCGTTTATTTTTCTTTATATACCTACTATGCTGAAGTAAGCACAAATATTGCAAAAACTAATTTGGATTTATTTTTACAATACGCAGACAAGGATCCTATTTTTGAATATTTCAGTGCCGATTACTTATTTAGATCTGGTCAATTCGACCAATCTTTAGAAAAAGCAAAAGCAATGGAAGCTGCTGGAAGTCTTAGTATTTTCCCAGGTTTAGCCGTTTTATTAGCTAAGAACTATGATAAAAAAGGAGATACTGTTTTAGCAAAATCCTATATCGAGCCTTATATCACGAATACCACACCGGATAAATTAATCAACACCGATTATGAAATAGCAGTGAAGATCTTATCCAAATTCAGTGGAAGCCAAGCTACCTTAATGCTCATTTTAGAAAAAGCCATAGCCGCTGATTCATCCAAGGAAAACAAGCTTAAGTATTACAAATTAGGCTATGAAATGTTAGAAAAAAATAATATGTATACCGATGAGTTAAAGTGGTATGCGAATTATTCTGCCCTTAGAGGGGTAAAAGATGAAGTGTATTATTATAAGACCACAAGTATTGCCATTAATGCAAAAGAAGGGGCTATGGCTTCTGCTACTGCCAAAAAGTATATTGAAACCTTCCCAGATAAGCCAAATGGCTATTCAATGAATGTGAGAGCTGCAAGATTATTGGACACTGCTAATAACCTAGGCATTTTATATGAGGCGGTAACCCTTCAAAACCAGTTTTTGTTAAAGGATTTAACTAAGAATAAGCAGGCTTTGATTAACAATTACTATACTTTAATTGGCTATTATAACGAGACCAAGAGCTATGAAAATGCTGTTTTAATGTGCGATAAAGTACTTGAAATAGTACCAGAAGATCCAACCACGCTGCAAGCCAAGGGGATGTTTATAAAGAACATCGATATTATCAAAAAAATGCAAAATTCTAAGGGTGGTGTACCTGCTCCCCCATTAGAAAAGCCAGCAGCCGATACCACTCAAATCAAAAAAGGCTAAAAACGTCTATTTAGGCAGATTTATTGTGTAAAAAATAATTGAAAATTACTCCCCTTTTATGGGGAGTTTTTGTTTTATGAGCTATCCTTTGCGTATTTTTGCGGCACCAAAAACTCATGTATGATTCTGTTGCAGTATTGGATGTCTGCGAACGAGACAAATAGCGCTACTAATTACTTACCCATTGCATTGCAATTATTATTTGCTGGGGGCTTTGTAGCGTTCATGATTTTGATTTCAAGTTGGTTGGGACCTAAGCGTTCAACAAGCGATAAATTAGAAAACTTTGCGAGTGGAATTGAATCACATGGAGATGCAAGATCGCCAATGGCCATCAAGTATTTTCTAGTGGCCATTCTATTTGTTTTATTTGATGTGGAAGTTATTTTCTTTTATCCTTATGCAGTGAATTTTAAAAGTTTGGGTTGGGCTGGATTTGGAGAAGTGGTTTTATTTGTAGGATTCTTTTTGGTGGGTTTTATATACATCATTAAGAAGGGAGCCTTACAATGGGAAGACTAATTATAAAAAAATAAAGTATTAGCAATATGCGTCCTGTACGTTTTAATTTAAATCCTAAAGAAGCTGAAATTTCAGAAGCTATTTCTATGGGCAAAGCACCGGATGGTGTTCCTGGAGATGGTTTTTTTGCAACACAGTTAAGTTCTGTGGTAGGACTTGCTAGAAAAAATTCTTTATGGCCTTTACCTTTTGCCACTTCTTGTTGTGGTATTGAATTTATGGCCACCATGGCATCGCATTATGATTTATCTCGTTTTGGTTCTGAGCGTGTAGGATTTTCTCCTCGTCAATGCGACTTATTAATGGTGATGGGTACCATTGCAAAAAAAATGGCACCTGTTTTAAGACAAGTGTATTTACAAATGGCCGAACCGCGTTGGGTGATTGCAGTCGGGGCCTGTGCTTCAAGTGGTGGTATTTTTGATACGTATAGTGTACTACAAGGAATAGATCAAGTGATTCCCGTGGATGTATATGTACCAGGTTGTCCTCCAAGACCAGAAGCCATTATTGATGGTTTTATGAAAATTCAAGACTTAGTAGGACAAGAAAGTATTCGCAGAAGAAATAGTGAAAAGTACCGTGACTTATTAAACAGCTACGGTATCCAATAAGTCTAATAAAAAATTAGCGTTTAAAATTTTTGAATAAAAATGGCATTAAGCAACGAGACAATACAAAATAAATTATTAGAAAAATTTGGAGACCAAGTTTTGAATTTCTCGACGGCGTCTGGTATTTTATCTTTTGAATCTTCCAAAGAAATTAATTTAAAAGTGCTTCAGTATTTATATGAGGAGCCTAGTTTAGCATTTACTTTTTTAACCGATTTATGTGGGGTGAATTATCCCGATAATCTAGGTGCGGAATTAGTGGTCGTATATCATTTACATAATTTTTCAGAAAATATTCGTTTACGTTATTCGGTTAGTACTTCCATAAATGAAACAGCTGTATTTACAGCGAGTAAATTATTTGAATCGGCTAATTGGATGGAGCGTGAAACCTATGATTTTTTTGGAATTAATTTTATAGGGCATCCTAATTTAAAACGCATTTTGAATGTAGATGAGATGGATTATTTTCCTTTAAGAAAAGAGTATCCATTAGAAGATCAAACGAGAATAGATAAGGATGATGAAATGTTTGGAAGAGGGTAATATAATTAAAAAAAAGAATGGAACATCAAACTCATATCACATTACCAAAAGGGTCGATTGAAAAAACAACGACTACCTTAAATATTGGACCTACCCATCCGGCAACGCATGGAGTATTTCAAAATATTATGGAAGTGGATGGGGAGCGCGTCGTATCTACAGAACAAACGGTGGGCTATATTCACCGCGCTTTTGAAAAATTAGCAGAGCGCCGTCCCTTATACCAAATCACACCCATTACCGATCGTCTAAATTATTGTAGTAGTCCTATCAATAATATGGGCTGGCATATTACCTGCGAGCGTTTCTTAAAATTAGATTTACCAAAACGTGTCGATTACTTACGTGTGATTATCATGGAGCTGGCGCGTATATCGGATCATTTAATTTGTAATTCAATTGTGGGTGTGGACACAGGAGCGTATACAGGTTTTTTATACGTGATGCAATACCGTGAATTAATTTATGAAATATATGAAGAAGTATGTGGGTCCCGTCTTACTACTAATATTGGCCGCATTGGTGGCTTTGAAAGGAATTTTACAAATACAGCGTTTACGAAACTCGAGAAATTCTTAAACGAGTATCCAAAAGTTTTAAAAGAATTTGAAAACTTATTTGCACGTAATAGAATTTTCATGGAGCGTACCAAAGGAACAGGAGGCATTAGTGCTGAGCGTGCTTTGAACTATGGCTTTACAGGCCCAAATTTAAGAGCCGCTGGTGTTGACTACGATGTGCGTGTGCAACAACCTTATAGTAGCTACCAGGATTTTGATTTCAAAGTACCGGTAGGTACCACCGGCGATAACTACGACCGCTTTTTAGTGCGCAATGCAGAAATGTATGAGAGTATTTCTATTATTAAGCAAGCTTATCAAAAAATACAAGAATTTAAAGGAACAGATGCGGAAGTATACCATGCCGATGTGCCTGAATACTATTTGCCAAAGAAAGAAGATGTATATACCAAGATGGAAGCCTTAATCTGGCATTTTAAAATTATCATGGGTGAGATTAATTTACCAAAAGGTCAAATTTACAGTGCAGTAGAAGGAGGCAATGGAGAATTAGGTTTTTATTTAGTTAGTGATGGTGGACGTACCCCATTCAGACTTCATTTTAGAAGACCTTGTTTTATTTACTATCAAGCCTTTGAGGAATTAATTAAGGGAGGTATGTTGAGTGATGCGGTGGTAACGATGAGTAGTTTGAATTTGATCGCAGGAGAACTAGATGCGTAGCCTTTGGGATGCCTAGCGATTGCGATGCGTAGCCTTTGGGATGCGTAGAAAATAATTATAGAGAAAAACGAAACGAGAATATGAGTCTTCAATTTAATAACGAACAAATGACCGAGTTTAAAAGCTTGGTGGCTCGTTATCCAGAAGGGAAACAAAAAAGTGCACTGCTTCCGGTATTGCATTTAGCGCAGGATAGTTTTGGAGGCTGGTTACCTACAGAGGCCATGGATTATGTGGCAAGCCTACTAGAAATTGAACCTATTGAAGTATATGAAGTAGCTACTTTTTACAGCATGTACAATTTAAAGCCTGTAGGAAAGTTTGTATTTGAAGTATGCCAAACGGGTCCATGCATGATTAGTGGTTCAGAAAATATTATTGCTTATATACAAAAGCAATTAGATATCAAGCCAGGAGAAACCACTAAGGATGGCATGTTTACTTTGAAGTTAGTAGAATGTTTAGGGGCTTGTGGCTATGCGCCCATGATGCAAGTAGGAAAAATTTATAGAGAACATTTGACCAAGGAAAAAGTAGATGCGATTATTGCTGAATATAGAATGCAAGTAGTAGCACTAAATTAAATGAGCGGACGTAGAAAAGATCAAGAAGAAATAATTAAGAAGAAACAATAAAGAAGCAACAATGGGTGTAAAATTATTATTAGAAAAAGCAAATGTACCAGGTATTCGTACTTATGATGTTTATCGTCGTGAGGGAGGATATGCAGCTGCTGAGAAAGCGTTGAAAGAAATGTCCATTGAAGCCATTGTAGAAGAAGTAAAGAAAAGTGGACTTCGTGGAAGAGGAGGCGCTGGTTTTCCTGCAGGTATGAAATGGAGTTTTATTGCAAAGCCAGAAGGCGTGCCTCGTCACTTGGTATGTAATGCAGATGAAAGTGAACCTGGTACTTTTAAGGACAGGTACTTAATGGAATTTTTACCACACTTATTAATAGAGGGTTTACTTATTTCTTCATACGCATTAGGATCGAACGATACTTATATATACATCAGAGGTGAGTATGCATGGGTTGCAACTATTTTAGAAGATGCCATTGTAGAAGCTACTAAAAATGGTTGGCTAGGAAAAAATATTTTAGGTACTGGTTTTGATTGTATGGTGCATGTGCACCGCGGCGCAGGTGCTTATATCTGTGGAGAGGAAACGGCATTAATAGAATCATTGGAAGGTAAAAGAGGAAACCCTCGTATCAAGCCTCCCTTTCCTGCTATTCAAGGATTATGGATGCGTCCAACGGTGGTGAATAATGTAGAAACATTAGCAGCCGTGGTACCTATTATTAAAATGGGTGGAGAGGAATATGCAAAAATTGGCGTGGGCCGTTCAACAGGTACTAAATTAATTTCTGCTTGCGGTAATATTAATAAGCCAGGAGTGTATGAAATTGATATGACTATTTCTGTAGAAGATTTTATTTACAGCGATGAATATTGTGGAGGTATTGCTGGTGGCAAAAAATTAAAAGCTTGTATTCCAGGTGGTTCTTCTGTGCCTATTTTGCCTGCAAATCTTTTATTAAAAACAGCCAAGGGCGAAACGCGTTATATGAACTATGAAAGTTTAAGTGATGGTGGTTTTGCTACAGGTTCTATGATGGGCTCTGGTGGTTTTATTATTTTAGACGAAGACCAATGTATTGTAAAAAATACTTTAACCTTAGCGCGTTTTTACAGACATGAAAGTTGTGGTCAATGTTCGCCATGTAGAGAAGGAACAGGATGGATGGAAAAAATATTACAAAAAATTGAATTAGGAAAAGGTGAATCAAGTGATATAGATTTATTGTGGGACATTCAAAGAAAAATTGAGGGCAATACTATTTGTCCTTTAGGAGATGCAGCTGCTTGGCCGGTAGCAGCCGCTATTAGACATTTCCGTGATGAATTTGAATGGCATATCAATAATAGAGAACTATCCCAAACAAGTAATTTTGGTTTACAACACTATGCAGATCCAATTCATGTACCTGCATAACATTGCGTAAAACTATGAGTGAACAAACATTATTTAAAGTAACAGTCGACAACATTACCATTGAAGTACCAGCAGGCACTACCATACTGCAGGCTGCGCGACAAATTGGAGGTGCCGTTGCACCGCCAGCGATGTGTTATTATAGTAAGCTGCAAGGTAGCGGCGGAAAGTGTCGTACTTGTTTAGTTGAAGTTTCCAAGGGTTCTGAAAAAGATCCGCGCCCAATGCCTAAATTAGTTGCTTCTTGTAGAACGACCGTGATGGATGGGATGGAAGTAAAAAATATTACCAGTGAAAAAGTAGTGGATGCAAGAGCTGGCGTGGTTGAATTTTTATTATTAAATCATCCACTTGATTGTCCAATATGTGATCAAGCCGGCGAATGTCATTTACAAGATTTAAGTTTTGAACATGGCAAGTCAGGTACACGCTATGAATTTCAAAGACGCACCTTTAAAAAACACGATTTAGGAAAACATATTCAATTACATATGACGCGTTGCATTTTATGTTACCGTTGTGTTTTCACTGCTGATCAATTAACCAATAAAAGGGAACATGGTATTTTAGATAGAGGAGACCATGCTGAAATAGCAACGCATATTGAAAAAAGTTTGGACAATGAATTTATAGGTAATGTGATTGATGTTTGTCCAGTGGGTGCTTTAACAGATAAAACTTTCCGATTTAAAAATAGGGTATGGTTTTTAAAACCAATGGATGCACACCGAGATTGTCCAAGCTGTTCGGGTCGTGTTACTTTATGGAATAGAGGAGATGAAGTATATAGAGTCACAGCAAGAAAAGATCAATGGGGTGAAATAGAAGATACGCCAGATGGCAAGCCAGGATGGATCTGTAACGTTTGTCGTTTTGATAAAAAGGAAACTTCAGATTGGATCATCGAAGGACCACGTGAAATTAGCAGACAGTCTGTAATTGCACAAGGTCATTATGCAGGCAATATCGGTACAACAAAACCTAACGAGACTTTCAAAGCAGTAAATGATGGTAGAGCACCGCATTTATTGATGGACATTCATGATGAAAGTGAAGTGAATCAACCTAATATTCATTTAGGGAAAATTCAAGGACCTTCTCATGGGGATACTTTTAACACAAACAATACTCATAAAGCATAATTATATTAGCATGACAATTCTTGCATTTGATTGGGGGCTGGTGATAGAAAAATTAATCTTGATTGCTGTAGTTGTTTTCGGCAGTTTAGGCATCGCTTTGTATACCACTTTTGGAGAAAGAAAAGTGGCTGCCATTTTACAAGATCGTCCAGGTCCAAATAGGGCTGGTCCTTTTGGATTATTACAACCACTAGCCGATGGTATTAAATTGATCATGAAAGAGGAAATTATTCCAACTGCTGCTAATAAGTGGTTATTCATTTTGGGTCCAGGATTAGCAATGACTGCTAGTTTGATGACTTGCGCAGTGATTCCTTGGGGTTCAGATATTGAATTATTTGGTCGTAAAATCGCCTTGCAAATTGCGGATATCAATATTGGAATTTTATATGTTTTTGCCGTGGTAAGTATGGGTGTATATGGTATCATGATTGGAGGATGGGCTTCTAATAATAAGTTTTCATTAATGTCTTCTTTAAGAGCAGCATCACAAGCTATTAGCTATGAATTGGCGATGGGCTTGGCTTTAATCGCATTGTTAATGACCACAGAGTCTTTAAGTTTAAAAACCATTGTAGAACAACAGGTACAAGGCAGCTGGTGGAATATTGTATATCAACCATTGGGTTTTTTGTTATTTTTCATAGCAGCATTGGCAGAATGTAACAGAACCCCATTTGATTTACCAGAGGCAGAGAATGAATTGAACTTTGGATACCATCAGGAATATTCTTCTATGAAATTGGGTTTTTATTTATTCGCAGAATACATCAATATGATAATGAGTAGTGCAATTATGGCGTCAATGTATTTTGGTGGATACGATTTACCATTTTTTGATGAGTCTACTGTGGCACCAAATATTGCTGCTATGATTGGTGTAGGCACTTTACTAATTAAAATCGTTTTATTCATTTTCTTATTCATGTGGATTCGCTGGACCATCCCGCGTTTCAGATATGATCAATTAATGAACTTAGGATGGAAGACAATGATCCCATTGGCACTTTTTAATTTATTAATTACGGGTGCTTTAATCCTAGCTAACTTATAATTTTTTAAAACATTCTATATAGACATGCAACCATTAACCAACAAAGCACAAGCAGTAAACAGAGCCCCAATGACATTTTGGGAGCGCTTGTATTTGATTAATATCATTAAAGGGATGTTCATCACTTTTAGTCATATGTTTAAAAAACAACCGACTACACGTTATCCCGAAGAGAAGCGCGCATTTAGTCCTGTATTCAGAGGACTGCATGTGTTGAATAGAGACGAAGAAGGAAGAGAGCGTTGTACTGCATGTGGCTTATGTGCGGTGGCTTGTCCTGCGGAAGCTATTACAATGGAAGCTGCTGAACGTCAAACTGGAGAAGAGCATTTATACAGAGAAGAGAAATATGCTGCCAAATACGAAATCAATATGTTGCGTTGTATTTTCTGTGGTTTGTGTGAAGAAGCTTGTCCAAAAGATGCCATTTATTTAAGCGAAACTTTTGCGCCTGCAAATTATACGCGTAAAGGATTTATTTATGGTAAACCAGATTTATTAATCCCAAATCCAGTGACCGAAGCAAGTGATTTAGCTTTGGCTAGAGGAGTAGAAGCATAAACAATACTATGAGTACAGTAGACATTTTATTTTATCTATTATCTGCATTTGCGATTGTAAGTGCGACGATGGTATTAATTAGTAAGAATCCAATACATAGTGTATTGTGGTTGATCTTAGTGTTCTTTGCTATTTCTGGACATTATATTTTATTGAATGCACAATTTGGAACCATCGTCAATATCATAGTTTATGCAGGTGCTATCATGGTTTTGTTCTTGTTTGTGATTATGTTAATGAATATCAAGAAAGATGCTGAACCTCAAAAGCAATTATTGGTGAAGTTGACAGGTGTGGTTGCGGGAGGTAGTTTACTTACTTTATTGATTGCAGTGGTGAAACAAACTACACAAATAGAAAACAAACAAGTTTTATTAAAGGAGGGTACAATCGGATTGATTCTCACATTAGGGCAAGCATTGTTTACTGACTATGTTATCCCATTTGAAATAAGCAGTGTTTTATTCTTAAGTGCGATGGTTGGCGCAGTCATCATTGGAAAAAAATAATTATAAATAAAATCATTAGAGATGTCTATACAGTATTATATCATTTTATGTTTGACTTTGTTTAGCATTGGTGTCGTTGGGGTATTGACCCGTCGTAATGCCATCATCGTATTCATGTGTATTGAATTAATGTTAAATGCCGCAAATTTAGCCTTTGTTACCTTTGCTCGCATTAACGGAAATTTGGATGGACAAGTTGTTGCGTTTTTTACAATGGTTGTTGCGGCTTGTGAAGTTGTTGTTGGACTTGCAATTATCGTAACTATTTATCGATCTCGTCGTTCTGCATCAGTTGACGATGCAAGTTTGTTGAAACTATAAAATGTTAACTTCCGCTAATTTAGTATGGTTAATTGCACTCCCATTATTTAGCTCTGCTATTTTGCTTTTAGCTGGCAAAAGATCAAATTCTTGGGGACATGTCATGGCTACTATTGTCTCTGCCTGCACATTCACAGTTGGCGTGATTGAATTTTTTGCAATGCAAGGAAGAGCAGAAGAGTCACGTGCGGTAACTCAAAAGCTATTTACATGGATCTCTGTGGGCTCATTTAATGTAGATGCCTCATTACTTCTAGATCAATTATCTATTTGTTTTGTGCTATTATTTAATACAGAACTACCAATAACAACTGGTGCACCTGCTTCTATACTGGTGGATCCTCCTTTTAGATTAATAATGTAATTATCAAAATTTGTAATTCTATGACCACCAAAAGCAAAGTAGGCGTATATTACTCTAGAGTTAGCCATAGCCTTATTTTGAACTTTCCATGTTTTTGTTTCAATTGGATTAGTAGGATTTAGAAGCGTTCCATCGTCATTTGATGGATATATATTAACTGTCATATCAAAATAACTGTTCCCTAACAAATCAATTGATAAAACCGCTAAATACCATTTATCTGGAGACGTACTGTTTAATACATCTTCATTAGTCCATTTACCTGATTCAGCAGTTAATCCACTATTAAATATATAGCCACCACCGTGTACAGAAATACCTAAACCTTCACTTGGAGCCGCATAGAAATGATGTTTTGCATTAGGGTTTGAAGTAAAACCAAAACCACCATAACCACTGTTATACTCACTTTTAAAATACGTTTTAAATTCATAATGAGCACCTTTTCCAGAGATCGAGTAACCTTGTTTTGAAGTGAAAATTTCATCGGTTTCACCTAAAACATTAATTGTACCGGAACCACCTATTCCATCTTTAGGACTTTGTGTTATTAGTTTAGAGTTACCACCTTGTGTAAATTCGGTAAGTAGCTGATTTGAAGTATTAAAATCAAACACTGTAGAAACTTGTGATTGGGCGCTGAAATAGCTTAAAAACAAAAGAATTATTAAACTATAACTTTGAAGGGTTTTTGATGTCATTTTTAGGATTATATAATTAACGTATACAAATATATAATTTTTTTGACACAAAACACACTTTAACGTGTTTTATTTACACTTTATCGAATAAAATTAATATTTAATACAGTTTTTTCTTACTTATTATAAATAATAATGACATTTAATTACGATGATTGATTAGAAAATTGCACATTATTATTGAAGTGAAGTGAAGTGACTATTTATATTGAAGACTAATTTAATTGTTATCATTTTTTTATTTAACAATCAATTAAGTTCATTTTATGAAATGAAATAACCTTCATTTTAAGAATACTGTAAAAAAAAACTTTTAGTTTTTTTATAAGTTTAATTGTAATACTTTTGAATAGTATTATCACAGTAAATAATGAATCATTTAAACCAAAATTCAACTCATTTATGTTCCTTTTCAACAAAAGGAAATACGTCTTTTTTTGGTACAACTACAATTATTACTACAGCAAAGCCTTCAAGGCCGTCATTTCATTTCAACAAAGATCATTGGCGCGGCCTCTCTTTGATAGCCATCATCGACTGTCTTTGAATTCTTCTGTCAAACAAAGCAAGATTGTGTTGGCTATCTTACTCAAAATTGGTGATATTGCCAACATCTATTTTGTTCGGTTGAATTCCTTTTAGAGAACGATGCAGAGCTCTCTCAGGA
>CALDSE010000076.1 GCA_937911175.1 uncultured Sediminibacterium sp. | reverse complement strand
AACAATCATTTGGCGCATGCCTTTTTGTTTTGTGGACCAAGAGGGGTAGGTAAAACTACTTGCGCGCGTATTTTAGCCAAAACTATTAATTGTACTAGTATCACCAAAGAAGGAGAAGCATGTAATACTTGCGAGTCTTGTGTTTCTTTTGAAAAAGGGGCTAGTTTAAATATTCATGAATTAGACGCCGCTTCTAATAACTCAGTAGATGATATCAGAACCTTAGTAGAACAAGTTCGTTTTGCACCTCAAGCTGGTAAATACAAGGTATATATAGTAGATGAGGTACACATGTTAAGTACCAGTGCCTTCAATGCCTTTTTAAAAACTTTAGAAGAGCCACCACCCTATGCTATATTTATTTTAGCCACTACTGAAAAACATAAAATTCTTCCAACTATTTTAAGTCGTTGTCAAATTTTTGATTTTAGACGTATTACTTCTAATGATACCGTTGCACATTTAGAAGAAATTATTGGCAAAGAAAATATCAAGGCTGAAAAAAATGCATTGCAATTGATTGCGCAAAAAAGTGAAGGTTGTATGCGTGATGCATTAAGTATTTTAGATAAAATAGTAAGTTTTTCTAATGGGGCTTTAACTTATGAAAACACACTTGAGCATTTAAATATTTTAGACGAGGCTTACTTTTTTAAATTACTAGACCATCTTACTAAACAAGACCTCACCCAGGCCATGTTATTGTATGATGAGATTAATCAAAAAGGCTTTGAGGGTGATATGGTTTTATACGGGCTTGCCAGCTTTATTAGAAACTTATTAGTATGCAAGGACCCAGCCAGTGCTAAATTATTAGAATCTATTGAAGGATGGAGAGAACAATATATAAGTGTTGCCAAAGAAATAAGCACTCCTTATTTAGTAAGTGCACTTAACTTATTAAACGAAGCCGAGATACAATTTAAAATGGCCCGCAATAAAAGATTGCATGTAGAAATGGCCATCATTAAACTTAATTTTTTACAACAAGCTATTGAGCTAAGCATGGAAGACAGCCAAGTTGTAAAAAAAAAATTAGTGGATAGTCATTACCCTATTCGATTAAAGAAAATTATTCCTTTAAGTAATTCAGTAGTCACTGCTGAGGCTAAGTTAATTATAGAACAGCAGCCTGCAGTTTCAAGAGCAACTGTTACCAAAACTACTCAAGCAGCGGAACCTATAATAGCAGCAGCTGAACCCATAACAGCAGCAGCGCAATTATCCAAAGAAGAAAATAGCGTTCCAACGAATAAGACGCCTACTGAAAAAGGTAGCAATAAAAATTTACTAGCCGTACTCCAAAATAAATACGGAGAAAAATACAAGATTGAAGAAGTCATCGATTCTGTTCCACTTACGATGGAAGATTTAAAAAAATGTTGGGATGATTTTACCCTTACTTTAGAAACGGCTTTAAAACATTCAGCCGCTAGTACTTTTAAATTAGCACAACTAGATATAGAAAATGAAACTCATTTCACCATTACGGTTCCTGCCTTAACGGCACAAAAATTTGTGGAACAAGAACGTATGAATGTGTTAGAAAAAGTATGGGAGCATTTTCATAATCGTGCCATTCAATTTAGCATACTAGTAGCCGCTAGTGAAAAAGAAGACGTGCCCTTACATTTAAGTTTGAATAGCAAACAAAAATACGAACGTATTGCAGCAATGTATCCTTTGGTGCAGGAATTAAAAACAAGATTAAATCTAGAGATTTATTACTAGAGATTTACTATTAAAGTATTATTACTAAAACTTTAAGATTAGAATTCTAGTTCTACAGATTTACTATTAGAATTTTTATAATTTTTATAATTAGAGCTTCGCCTTTGCGTATCCCTTCTGCTTTAGATATTGGAATATTTTTTGGCGGTGATCGCCCTGTATAATAATTTCTCCATCCTTCACCGAGCCCCCTGTACCGCAATGGTTTTTTAAAGCCTTGCCTAATTCATTCATAGCATCCAAGGAACCTTCAAAGCCATACACAATGGTTACAGTTTTTCCAGCTCTGTGCTTGGTCTCTAAAATAACTCTCAGTAATTGATCTGCTGGCGCTAAAGTAATTACTGACTCTTCTTCCTTGGGCAGCATGTAATCGGGATTAGTGCTATACACTAAAGGGGAACTATTTTGACTAGATGGATTTGATTTGGCTTTTTTGCTCATTTTTCAGGTATTATAACAGTATAAAGTTTGTAGTCTGCCTAGTATTTTGAAACTTTGTGGTACAAATTAATAAAAACAAAGTTAAGGCTAAAATAAAGGAAGCATTATGTCAAAAAAAGTAATTTTGGTTATCATGGATGGTTGGGGTCTTGGGCTCGTACCTGCATCCGATGCTATTCAACAAGCAAAAGTACCCTTTGTAACAAGCTTATATAAGCATTATCCTAATACTACACTGGTTACTTGTGGTGAAGCGGTGGGCCTTCCGGATGGACAAATGGGCAATAGCGAAGTAGGTCATTTAAACTTAGGCGCTGGGCGTATAGTCTACCAAGAATTACAAAGAATTAATGTAGCTATTAAAACAGGTGAATTAGCGAGTAACCCTACTTTATTAGCAAGCATTGATTATGCCAAACAAAATAATAAACCTTTACACTTATTAGGTTTGGTAAGTGATGGTGGCGTGCATTCTCATACCAGTCATTTAAAAGCCATTTGTGATGTATGTAAAACCAAGGGTTTGAGCGCTGTTTATATTCATGCCTTTACCGACGGAAGAGATACCGATCCTAAAAGTGGATTATGCTATATAGAAGATCTTGACAATCACTTAAAAAATTCAGCAGGAAAAATAGCAAGTATTAGTGGAAGATACTACGCCATGGATAGAGATAAAAGATGGGAAAGAGTTCAACTAGCTTATGATACACTCGTTAAAGCAGAAGGGCCAAGAGCCAGTGCTGCTATGGATGTCCTTAAAGCAAACTATGCTAATAATATTACTGATGAATTTATAAAACCTACTGTCTTAACAGAAAACGGTGCTGCTATTGCTACTATTAAAGACGGCGACGCAGTGCTTTGTTTTAATTTTAGAACCGATCGTTGTAGAGAAATTACGGAAGTGCTTAGCCAAAAAGATTTTCCAGACTTTGGTATGAAGAAATTAGATTTACATTATACCACTATTACTAAATACGACGAGACCTTTCAAAAAGTAAATATCATATTTGAAAATGATAATTTACAAAATACCTTGGGTGAGGTTTTAGCAAAGCATCATAAAAAACAAATTAGAATTGCAGAAACTGAAAAGTATCCGCATGTTACTTTTTTCTTTAGTGGTGGCAGAGAATTACCTTTTGAAGGTGAAACAAGAATTATGGCTCCTTCTCCAAAAGTAGCTACCTATGATTTGCAACCTGAAATGAGTGCTGCCGAATTAACCGAGAAATTATTGCCTGAAATTAAAGCAGGTAATCCCGATTTTGTTTGCTTGAATTTTGCGAATGCCGATATGGTAGGACATACAGGTGTATTTACTGCAGTAATGAAAGCGGTGGAAACAGTAGATGCCTGCGTTGAAAAAATTGTAACTGCCGGATTAGAGAATGGATATACTATTTTTTTAACAGCGGATCATGGTAATGCCGATTATATGATTAATGAGGATGGAAGCCCTAATACAGCCCATTCACTCAATTTAGTACCCTTCTTTATTATAGATAAAGACTGGAAAGGCAGCATAAAACCTGGTAAATTAGGCGACCTAGCCCCTACTATCTTAAAGGTAATGGGCTTAGAGATACCTGCGGAAATGACAGGTGACGTATTAATTTAAAAAAATTGTTAATTAATATTATCTTTAATCAATAGTCAAGTCATAGTTTAGTAATAGAAGAATTACTATATTGTTCAAATAATCAAAGAAAGAAAAAAAATATTATGATAAAGAAAATACTTATTGGACTACTTGTAATTTTAGTAGCCATTCAATTTATTCGCCCAGCGAAAAATAATTCTGCAGATATTACTAAAGATATTACTACCTTATATCCTATGCCTGATAGCGTAAGAGTTATTGTTGAAAAAGCTTGTGCAGACTGTCATACCAACAATACAAAATATCCTTTTTACGCAACCATTCAGCCTATTAGCTTTTGGTTAGCAGATCATGTCAATGATGGTAAGCGCCACTTTAATTTTAATGAATTTGCAAGTTATAGATTAGCCAAGCAAAATCATAAATTAGAAGAAGTGATTGAACAAATTAAAGAAGGTGAAATGCCACTACCTTCTTACACTATCATTCATACAGAAGCAAAATTAACAGAAGCAGAAAAAGAAACATTGACTAAATGGTGTCAAAACATTATGGATACATTGAAAGCCAATTATCCTGCCGATAGTCTTATATTAAAAAAACCAAGCCAAACACAAGCCGCTACTCAATAAGGTTTCTAAAGTATGAAAATTGTTAAAGCCAGTTATTTAATTTCTAGTCCCAGTTTTGATCAATGCCCTGCATTAAAAGCGCCAGAATACGCCTTTATTGGAAGAAGCAATGTGGGCAAGTCTTCTATTATTAATGCGCTATGTCTTCAAAAGAATTTAGCTAAAACTTCGGGTACGCCCGGAAAGACACAGCTCATCAACCACTTTGAAATTATAAGCAATAGTGTTGCCAAGGGCAAGCAAGACAAATGGTATATAGTAGATTTACCCGGTTATGGTTTTGCGAAAGTATCCCAAAGTAGTAGAAGAAGATGGGAGCAAATGATTGAAAATTATTTAAGAAAAAGAGAAAACTTAAACCGTGTTTTTGTTTTAATTGATAGCAGACATGCTCCCCAAAAAATTGATTTAGAATTTATAGAACAATTATTCAAATGGGAAATTCCCTTCACCCTTATATTCACTAAGTCAGATAAAGAGAAACCAGGTGTGGTGGCAAGAAATGTAAAATCATTTTTTGAGAAGCTCAACGAAATACTTCCTTTTTTACCACAAGGTTTTGTAACAAGTGCTGAGAAAAAAACAGGTGTGGATGAAGTATTAGCCTGCATCGACCAATACAATAAACTAGACGCGGAAGGCCTTTAGCACTGTTTATACATTCAATTTTTAATTTACTGCCTTATCTGCACAGCAGCTACTAGCAAAGGCTTCTGGTTTTGCTTTAAAAGCAAATCCCATTCCTAATATATACCCCATGGCTTCTTTTAAAGCATCGTTGCTTTTAAATTGGGGATTGGTATTGATATCGGCATGCACTTCCATTTCAATATTATGTTCAATGAAAAGATCACATAGCTCATAAGCAATTTCAATACTTTTAGCCACTTCCATAAGCATTCTTTCTTTCAAATGATATTTCTGCGTGCTTTTGTCATTATGGATATACATAAAACCACCATTATGTTCTCTTAAAAAAACAATCACTGTCGCAAATTCTGTAACATTGGCTTTTACTTGACTATCTGTGCCAATACATACTTTTAATTTTGTCTTTTTTTCAGACTCGGCAATAATAGCCTGCTTGACAGCCTCTTTAATAGGTAGTACTATTTTTTCTCCATTGAATTTTCTCCATAACATAATGTAAATATTATAGGGTCTACTGGTTTGGTTAAATATATAACTACCCTAAAGTAGTGTAATAGATTTGAATGCCCCTTTTAATAGACTCAGCAGTTTTCAACAGCAAGTGGATAAGCCCGCCTTTTAGCTAAAAGCCGCCTATATTTATTACCTTTGATTACTTAATAGATAGCCCATTATGAAGATTTTATTCCAATATATTAAACCCTTTAAAGGCCTTGTTTTACTAGCTTTTATTTTAGCAGCTATTAACCAAACCTTTTCTTTATTCGACCCCATGATTTTTGGTAACCTAATTGATGAATTTGCCAAAAACCCCATCGTGGATGCAGCTGGTCATAAAAGAACACAGTCCGATTTTTTACGGGGCGTTAGCAATATGTTATTATTACTGGTAGGTACTGCCATGGTAAGTAGAATAGCCAAGGCCTTCCAAGATTACACAGTGAATGTAATTATTCAAAAATTTGGTGCCGCCTTATTTACCGATGGATTAAAGCATTCCATGCAACTTCCCTATCAGGCTTTTGAAGATCAAAGAAGTGGAGAAACCTTGTCTATTTTAACCAAGGCAAGAGCCGATTGTGAAAAATTTATTAGCTATGTAGTGAACGTATTATTTGGCATCATTGTAAGTGTCATCTTTGTGTCTATTTATGCCACTAGATTACATTGGTCTATTATTCCTATATATATTGGCGGAGCAAGCTTGATTGCCTATGTTACCAATTTGTTAAGCAAGCGAATTAAAGTGATTCAAAAAAATATTGTTAAAGAAACCACTTCTTTAGCAGGTACCACTACTGAAAGTTTACGCAATATTGAATTAATTAAAAGTTTAGGCTTAACCACACAAGAAATTCAAAGATTAAATAATAATACTTATAAAATTTTAGCACTTGAATTAAAAAAAGTAAAAAATGTTCGTTCCCTGAGTTTTATCCAAGGCACCATGGTGAACTTTTTAAGACAGGTTATTACTTTTACTTTAATGTGGCTCATCTTCAAAGAAATTTTAACTGTGGGTCAGTTAATCTCTTTACAGTTTTATAGCTTTTTTATATTTGGCCCCTTACAAGAAATTGGAAGTATTATTTTAAGTTATAGAGAAACAGAAGCCTCTTTAAATAATTTTGAAGCCTTGATGAAAAAGCCGATCGATCAAACGCCTAGCAACCCCACGGCTATTGGAGAAATTCAACACTTAGCGTTCAACCAGGTTGGCTTTCAACATCAAACGGCTAATTTTAAAGCTATTGACAATATTAGTTTTGAAGCAAAGAAGGGCGAAACCATTGCCTTTGTGGGACCTTCAGGGGCAGGCAAAAGCACCTTGGTAAAATTATTAGTAGGATTATATCAACCACAAGAGGGGCAAATTTTAGTCAATGATGTAAATTCAAATAATATCGATATGACTGTACTTCGCAATCAAATTAGTTTTGTTACCCAGGACACACAATTATTTGCAGGTACTATTAAAGAAAACTTAGCCTTTGTGGCACCGAATGCTACAGAAGAAGATATGTTAATGGCACTTACCAAGGCAAGTTGTTCTAATATTTTAGACAAAGGTGGTAGTGGACTAGCTACCTTAATTGGAGAAGGCGGTTTAAAATTAAGTGGTGGAGAAAAACAAAGATTATCTATAGCGAGGGCCTTATTAAGACATCCTCATTTATTGATATTTGATGAAGCCACTTCTTCTTTAGATAGTATCACAGAAGAATCTATTACCGATACCATCAGACAGCTATCGGCAGAAAGAGAACAAATTACCATTATGATTGCGCATAGGCTATCTACCATTATTCATGCAACCAGAATTTATGTATTAGAGAAAGGTCAAGTCATTGAAAAAGGAACCCATGATTCATTGTTATCAGAAAAGGGCTTGTACTATGCCATGTGGAGACAACAAATTGGAGAAAGAAGAATGGCTAATTAGATAGTATTTTTTATCACAGCGGCTATTATGGAAAAAGAGCAGTTCAAAGAAATTCAGTCAAGTATACCCCATGAACCGGGCATCTATCAGTATTTTGATGGAAAGGGCGCTTTATTATATGTAGGCAAGGCTAAAAACCTAAGAAAAAGGGTGAGCTCTTATTTCTTATCCGTCCAGGAAAATCAGAAAACAATTGAACTAGTTGAAAAAATAAAGGATATCCAATTTACCATTGTCAATTCAGAGCACGATGCCTTTATACTGGAAAATGAACTTATTAAAAACTACCAGCCCAAGTATAATATAAATTTAAAGGATGATAAAACTTACCCTTATATTATTATAAAAAATGAGTCCTTTCCTAGGGTGTATATTACAAGAAGAAAAATTAAAGATGGCTCTACTTATATAGGCCCTTTTACGCATCCACTTGCAGTAAGAGAATTAATGAACCATATTAAACGAACCATTCCCTTAAGAACCTGTACCCTTCCGCTCACTAAAAAAAATATTGAACTAGGTAAGTTTAAAGTTTGTTTAGAATATCATATTGGCAACTGCCTGGGGCCTTGTCAAAATTTTCAGTCGGAAACTAATTATAATGAATCGATAGAGCAGGTGCAAAATTTATTAAAAGGTAATATCAAACCTGTTATTCAAACATTGCAAACAAAAATGCAAGAGCAGGCCGCTGCAATGCAATTTGAAAAAGCAGGATTTACCAAAAGAAAAATAGAAGAGCTAGAAAGCTACCAAACCAAATCGGTAGTGTACACAAAACATCAATACCCCATGGATGTTTTTAGTATTGCACACAAGGAAGACCAAGCCTATGTGAGTTATTTAATGATACAAGAAGGCAGAATTATACAAACACATATTTTGCCCTTAACAGTTCCACTAGAAGAAAACAAAGAAACTATTTTGTCTTTTGCGATTCATTATTTCAGAACGAATCTAAGCTCTGATGCCAAAGAAATTATTTTACCGATTGAATTGGAAGATACATTACCAGGTGTAAAATATACTATCCCCTTACAAGGAGATAAAGAACAGCTTTTAGCCCTGTCTCAAAAAAATGCCGACTATGCTTTAAAGGATTGGGAGTATAAACAAAAGCTGGTACAAGTGAACCCTATCAAGGATGATAGCGTTTTACAGGAACTTACAAACCAACTACATTTGGGTGCTATGCCTGTGCATATTGAATGTTTTGACAACTCCAATATACAAGGCGCCTTCCCTGTGTCGGCCATGGTTTGTTTTAAAAATGGACAGCCTAGTAAATCGGACTACCGCAAGTTTAATATTAAAACAGTGGTGGGTATTAATGATTTTGCCAGCATGAAGGAGTCGGTGTATAGAAGGTATAAATCGGTACTTGCAAAACAGCAGGCACTACCTCAACTTATAATTATTGATGGTGGTAAAGGGCAATTAAATGCCGCTATTGAGGCTTTAACGGAGTTGGGTATTCAACAGCAGGTAACCACCGTTGGGCTTGCTAAAAATTTAGAAGAAATTTTCTTTGTAGGAGACAAGGACTCCCTAAAATTAAACTGGCAGTCCGATGCACACCGACTCATTAGAAATATCAGAGATGAAGTACACCGTTTTGGCATTCAGTTTCATAGAAGCAAGAGGTCTAAAGGAGCGCTTGAAAATAGCTTAGACCAAATTGAAGGCATAGGCCCTAAAACCAAAGACTTGTTATTGATTTATTTTAAATCGGTACAAAAAATTAAAGAAGCAAAGTTGGAATTGCTATCAGAAATTATAGGACCGAGTAAGGCGCAAATTTTAAAAGCAGCTTTTGAAAAAAGACTGGATGAATAATAAAGGATATATTAGAGTGTATTAATACACCCATCTGTCCTGCTCGTAATCGAAGATTCTTTGTCTGATCTTCTCTCCTTCTAATAATCTTTTAGTAGGATCTTTATACAAAGCATTCAACATCTTATCATTGTAATTGTCTAGTGTAGACTTTACAACATATCCATTAAAGTACCTGCTTTCAAACAGTTCCTCCCAAGTAATTCTATTCGAAATATTTTTAGGATTATATACTTCGTTCTTGGCTAGTGTTGCTCTTAACTCTGGATAGTAGATCCAAAATAAAGTACGCTTAATAGGTTTGTTATTAATGACAATGGTAGCCACAGGCGCAATACCAATGATTCTACAATACATTCTGCTTGTTCTATTATCAAAAATGAATTGCTCTTTTAATCTGAATGTATAAATAGAATCCGGATTAGGCGCTAGTTTAGTATTGTATATAATACTCGTATCAAATACATTGGGATTATTAATATTTTGCACCAACTGCGTATCTAAACTTCCTTTCAACATGGCATTTACTTCGTCAATACCCAATGGTTTGGTAAAACGATCATCTCCCCCTTCCGCTGAAAAAGGCACCACACCATCTTTTTCAATAGCCCTTAACAAAAGAGCAAAAAAGCGTTGGTCTCCGCTATCATCATAGGCTTGGTATATAAAAGGACGATTAATTTTTTCTCTGCCATCAATTTCTTCCCAAACAAACTCACTAAACAAGGCATCCTCTTCTCTTAAATTTTCATAAGCCATCGGCGTTCTTTGCTGAACTGCTTTTCTTGTATTGTTCTCAGTAAAGAAACCATAATTAGGTCTTAAACTTTTTCTATTATTTGCATTAAAACCGCCCACCATGGTGGTGTCAACAGTTTTAGTAGATTTTATATTGGTATCAATAGCAACCGTTGAAACCACTACTGGCGCTACTTCAACTGGCTTTGCTGCAATAGTATCCTTGGTAGCAGGACCAGCTTTTTTCTTATAATTGAACTGCGCTTGAGCGTTATTCACTATGGTTAGTGCTAGCACTAAAAACAAAGTATGGAATATTAATTTTTTCATGTCTTATATTTTTCTACTTTTTTTATAATTAAGTTTTATCAACTTATTGTAATATAAAAGTAATTGTTTGATCTAATTTTCTAGTGCCGCCGCCTGGCTCTGTTACTTTAATTTCACCAATGGTAACGGTTGTTCCTGGTTGACATCTTCTTACTAAATCCTTTGCCCCATTTGCAAATGCAGCCCCATTCACTTCGGCTACTTCAGGTTCATCAAAACCTTTTCCTGTAGCAATGACAATAAAGGAAACGACATTAAATCTAATACCGTCAAATACAAAGTCTCTTAAATCTGCTATCACCCCTTGTTGCACTCTAAATTTATTGGCGGTCATATTACCGCCTGCACTTCCACCAATAATGGCAATAGGATCTGGAACACGCTTAACAGGTATATTAATTTTTTGAGATAATTTACCATCATTCACATTCACCATTACATTTCCAAGTTGGGTACACTTTACAATATATTGACCAGCGCCGGCTTTACTTACTGAAGCCCCATTACCTTCCACTGTTACATTTATTTTTTCAGCACCGCCACCACCTGTTACACTTAATGGATTATCTAAACCTTTATAAAATACTCTTGTTTTATCTGTTGATACCACCAAGCCTGAGGGTGTACCCACTGTAAACCTAACATCCTTTTCTACGATAGCGGTTTCCCCATTAGGCTTTAAAAAAGAAATGCGTACTCTTTTTGAATTCATGCCTGGCGCACCCGCTGTTGCTTTATAGATAGCAGAACCATCGGCGGTAATAGGCAAGTTTACACCATCAATTGAAATAGAGGGCTTGGCTGCACTACTAAAAGCACCCACCCCTGCAGTAATCACTAATTCTTCCCCTTGCATTAAGTATTGAGAATTAGAGGCCGCAAAGGCATTGAACTGATCATATATTAATTCTACTTCTCCAATTTCTTTATGGCAAAATTCTGCTACCTGTGCTTCACTATTACGAATATCGTTTTGAAACTTAGTTAATATAGTAATGGCCGCAACACTAGGCGTCATGTGAAAATAAGCATACCCCCAATCGTCTTTACCAGCAATACTTGAAGTTGCAGGAATAGATAAGTCTAGTGGTAAGTTAGGAATCACTTCTTTCGCTATCAATGGATCAATAGCAGCTAAATCGGCTTTAAATTGCGCTAATTTATTGTATAAATCTTTTCCTTTTGATGTACCCGATTTACTTTTTAAAAATAATCTTGTAGTGGCATCTAAATCATCTTCTTTATATTCTTCCTTACCGTCTTTTGTTTTCAAGCCCGACTCCACTTTTAATTCCTGCTTTAATGATTCTACATAAGTGTAGATAGCGTCAGCAAAGGCATGTGCCTTTTCTGCTTTAGGCGCCCAAATAGCAGCTTTTTCTGCCGATTTTGGATCGTTTAGTTTTTTCTTCAAAGATTTATAGATATCGGCATTCTTTCTTACTATAATATTACTAGCACTATTTAAGCTTTGTTCAATAGTTTTAAATGCATTGAGAATTTCACTAGATACATTTAATGCCAACAGCGCAGTTAACACTAAATACATAATGTTAATCATCTTCTGCCTTGGCTCCTTAGGTAATGACATGTATACTAGATTTTAAAAAATGAAAATTTGAATAATTAAATTAACGCCCTTGCATTGCAATAATCATATTGCCATACACTTTGTTTAACTGCGTAAGGTTGTCGGCTAGTAAAGCAATTTGTTCTTTAGCTCTAATCGCATCTTGGGCAGAACTTGACATAGCATTAGAAGCTTCTGCTAACTTAGTGTAATAGGTATTCATAGCTTCCATACTTTTACTCATCATCGCAAACTGATCATTTAAGTTTTTAACACCATCTGTAGCCAATGCAAAACTTCCTAAATTGTTTGAAACTGAACCTACGGAATCCTTGATAGAACCCAATGCAATAGCCGCGTCCTTTGTGTTATTTGTAAAGTCTTTACTTGCTTTTGACATATCTGCTAAATCGCCCAAGTACATGGCAGTGTCATTTAAGCGTTGAAAACTGGTACTTAATTTTTCAAAAGCAGCACCATCTAATTTGGCCGCTTCCAAATGTGCCATCACTGAATCCACTGCACCTGCTTGCGGTGCATGCGTTGAATCTCCGACTTCTGGTGGTGGCAAGAATGCATAGATGGTAAAAATCACAGCCTCTGTGACAAAACCAAGTATTAATGCATAATCGGCCCATGCTAGATGTAAGATTTTTGCCAATGTAGCTATAATAACTACCGCAGCTCCTAAAGAGAAAACTACGTTAACGATCTTATTGGTTTTGGGCGAAATGGAATTTGACATTTGAAAAATTTATAAATTTTATATGATACTATTTAATTCGAACCGATTATTTTAATTCGAAATAATAATTAATTAATTCTTGGCGCCATCGACAACACACATCTAAATCCAATATAAGATTTGGCGGTATCTTGGTATTCATAATTTCTAGTACTTACTTGAATATTGTAAGCGATATCTTTCCAAGAACCCCCTCTAACCACTTTTCTTTTCATAGAAATAGGGTCTTCCTCTTTTGCATTGTATTGTAAATCTGGGCTAAAATCTCCCATAAAATTATAGCCACCCTCATAATATACAGAGCTAGTCCATTCAGCGACATTACCTGCCATATCAAATAATTTATAAGCGTTTTCTGGATAAGATTGAACCTTACTTGTATAAATATTATCGTTCTTCGCATCTGATCCAAAATAATCTCCTCTACCTGGTTTAAAATTAGCTAAGAGTCTTCCCTCTTTTGTTCTTGTATAAGGAGAGCCCCATGGATACATATTATTCGTTTTAGAATTACCTCTTGCAGCATATTCCCACTCTGCTTCTGTAGGTAAGCGGTATATACCATCAATTTTTTCGTCTTTCTTATTTCCCTTATCCAAATAAAAATTACTGTTATTGGTTCTCCAATGACAGAAAGCAATAGCTTGCTTCCAAGTAACACCTACCACTGGATATTGATTATAAGAAGGGTGCGAAAAGTATAAACGCGTGAATGGTTCGTTATAAGAATAAGAGAAATCTCTCATCCATACAAGTGAATCAGGATAAACGGCTTCTGTTTGAGAAACTAGAAAATTACTCAAAGGTTGCTCTAATCCTTTAGAGGATTTAGCAGCCGCTTTTAAATCCACATAAGAATACCTGTAGATTAATTTAGTAGGATCTATTTCAACTTTACCTTGAATACGATTATCAGGGCTTAACAAAAGTTCATTTAATTTTTCTATCACAGCCTTACTGTTGGTATTAATTCGAAGCGCTCTATTCCAATCTACTTTTACTGTATCTTCTGTTTGATTCACACCACCTGCATACACGGCCAAATACTTAAGAGAATCAGATACGTATTTTACAAATTTTCGATATTGCTGATTCGTTACTTCTGTACGGTCCATCCAAAAACCAGTAATGGACACTAATTTTTTTCTATTGACCATGGCCATATCCACCTGCTCATCACTTGGTCCCATATAAAAGGAACCTCCAGGTATCTGAACCATATTAGGATCGGAACGAAACTTAGTGTCTTTAAATGATAAAATACTAATAGAACCTAGTATAATAGCAGCTAATACCAAGGGCAGTTTAAAGGGCAATTTCTTCAATCTTGTAATCATATTTTAGTTTTACCGGTTCTTATCTCTTTTAGAACGAATTTTTTTCAATTAAATTTCATTTTTATCAAAAAAAATAGGACTTTTTTTTTGCAGAAAGTATTGATTCTCACTGCATAAATAGGAAATGCAAATTATAACATTAGTTGTTAGACTTTTGCTAAAAATTCGCTAAGACTAGATACTGGCGGATAGCATGTTTTATTCTTACATATAAAGAATTGATTATCATATCCTTGCTTTGATAACGACATGGGTATACTAGAGAAATTTCTAGGTATGAAAAGAAGCATTTTCTGAGGTAAAAACTTAGAAACTAGTTTTTCAATATCTTTTCTTACTGTCGGACCCACTGCCACCAAAGATTGGTACCCTTCGGTCATAATCGAAAAACATTGAGCCCAATAGCTATAGGCGGATGGATATTGCAATATAAGTTTACGCATGGACCTTATCATTTGTTCCGCCTGACTCGTCCATTGGTCGTTTTCAAAAAGAGTACCTAAATAATATAAGCTCAAACATATCATTGAATTGCCACTTGGTTGAGCCCCATCATAAGTTTCTTTTTTTCTTACAATTATATCTTTTTGATAGTCTGGTGTGAAATAATAAAAAAGTCCATCTTCTGCTATAAAATGCGCTTGCACATAGTGCATCCAATTATTTGCTTTTTCTACATAAGTAATGTCGCCCGTAATTTCTTGCAAATGAATATAAGCTTGAATTAAACTTGCATAATCATCTAAAAATGCAAAAGATTTATTGACCCCCTTGGTATTTGTATGATAAAAGTAATTTTCTTTTTCATTCCACATATTTTCTTCTATCCAACGCATCGTATCAATAGCCTTTTGCTTATAGGCCAAATTACCTAATGCTTCATAGGCTTTACAAAGTCCTACTATCATTAAATTATTCCAAGACAAAATAATTTTGTAATCAAGCGCTGGTCTTATTTTTTTGGCCCTTGCTTCCAATAGTGTTGCTCTTGCTTTTTCAAAACCATCCTGCATACCCAGCTCCATTGCATTCACAGTCCATAAAATATTGGTATGCTCCCAATTACCTGCTTCTGTTATTTGATAATAGGTACAGAAATTTTCAAAGATGGCAGGATCTATTATTGTTTTTATTTCAGCATAAGACCATGTATAAAATTTACCTTCCACCCCTTCACTGTCTGCATCAAGGGCTGCATAGTAGGCACCTTGCTCATTGCATAATTCACTGTGTAAAAAATGCATGGTTTGTTCTATTACTTTTTTATAAGACTGCTTCTGCGTGATTTGATAAGCCTCTGCTATCACACCCATTAACAAAGCATTGTCATATAACATCTTTTCAAAGTGGGGCGCCTGCCACTGTGCGTCGGTACTATATCTTGCAAAACCTCCTGCTAAATGATCATAAATTCCCCCTTGTATCATTTTATCAATAGTACGAATGGCATGTACTAAGGAGGCTTCATGCTTATTTAAATCATAATTTCTAAAAAGCATTTGCAAAACAAAGGTTTGAGGAAACTTAGGCGCATTACCAAATCCACCCCACTGTGTATCGGCCTGTTGTAAAATACGTCCTGCAATAATTTCAATCTCTTCCTTGGTTGCCAGCGGCTCTTCACTATTTTCTACACCGACTGTCGCAATACCGCCAGTCGAATTCACAGGTACAACAACATTTCTTACAACATGATTAGTAAGTTCATTCGCCTGTTCTACTAATTTTTCATAATTATTTTCAAATGCATTTTTAACACCTTGTAAAACATCCATCCAAGAAGCTCTTTGCGGCATGGCTATGGGCGGAAAGTAAGTGCCTCCATAAAAAGGCTTTCCATCAGGTAATAAAAAAATATTTAAGGGCCAACCACCTGAGCCTGTCATGGCTTGTAAGGCGTCCATATAAATATGGTCAATATCGGGCCTTTCTTCTCTATCTACTTTAATACAAATAAAATGAGTATTCATAAAGCCAGCCACTGCCTCGTCTTCAAAACTTTCTCTTTCCATCACATGACACCAATGGCAGGCTGCATAGCCAATACTTAATAAAATAGGTTGGTTCTTTTCTTTAGCTATGGACAATGCTTTTTCAGACCAGGGTTCCCAGAGCACTGGATTATGTGCGTGTTGCAATAAATAAGGGCTGGTCTCGTGTATAAGACTATTGGTGTGCTTTGGACTTGCATTCATTTGAATGCAATTTATTTATTTCTTTTTACTATTAGAGGAAAGAAATTGTTCCAAGCCAGCAATCATACTTGGTGTTTGTGGACTAGGCACTTTAATATGTAATGTAAGCCCGGCCTCTTCCACTGCCTTGCAGGTACTTGAACCAAAGGCGCCAATGGCGGTTCCATTTTGTTTAAACTTAGGCATGTTCTGAAACAAGCTTTTTAAACCGCTTGGCGTGAATAAACATATAACATCAAAACTATGTTCATCAAATACTTTTTTAACATCGCTAAATTCTGTTCTGTACATATAGCCCAAATCAAATTTACATTCATGGTCTTTTAACCAATTCACAATTTCATTGTCTTGTTGGTTTTCGCTACATACATATAAGAAGTTTTCATTGCCCTTATGCTTGTTTAAAACATCGAATAATTTTTTATTAGTGCCATCTGCACCAAAAAATACTTTTCTTTTACGGTACATAATAAACTTCTGTAAATAAAGCGCTACCGATTCGGTGACACAGAAGTATTTTGTATCCTGATTGATACTTATTTTTAATTCATCACAGGTTCTGAAGAAATGGTCAATAGCATGTTTGCTGGTGAAAACAACTGCCGTAAAAACAGCTATATCAATTTTATTTTTTCTAAAGTCTTTGGCAGCAATGGGCACTAATTGAATCAAAGGATGAAAATGTAGCGCTACCTTATGCTTTTTTTCCAAATCAAAATAAGGCGATTTTTCGCTCTCCGGACGTGCTTGCGAAATAAGTATTTTTTTAATAGCCATTTTTTATAATTCAAACTTTTAATACGTTCCACCAAAATACTGCACCACCAATTTATACAAGATCATAAGTGGCAGTATTTCGAATGCACAAAGGTAAAGAAAAAAATGAAAGGAGGATATATGTAATTTGTTTCTAACCGAGGTTAGTGAGAACAAATACCGATATAGGAAAAGCAGCACTGAGAGGCCTCCAGCCCCTATAATAGCCGCTGGAAAATAAATAGGGTTTGCGAATGCCAAAATAAGAATAAAGGGCAGGAGCAATATGCCTAGTACCTTATTAATCATAAACACTACGAAAACGTAGGTCTTTACTAATTCTTTCGTACTAAATATAGCACCCGCTATTTCTAAACAAATATATTTTCCAAGGTATAGGCTTGTAAAAAAAAGACATAAATAAAAATAAACAAGCCAAAAAGAAATAGGCAATAAATGTCTATTATAAATAAGCAAAGAAGCCATTAAAGAAAAGCTTAAAATAAAACATAGATTTAAAAGTAAAGAAGCAAAATTATTCTGCAGTAATTGTTCTCTATTTTGCATCATGCGCATAGAGGACTGACTAAATTGACTAAATAATTTTTGAAAGTATTGCGGATATATATTATTCACAAACCCATATATGAGTATCATACCCACCAATAAATAAAACAAGGCATCTTTGTCTGAAACTGCATAACGCTGTTCAATTTTATATATAATTTGAGCATTCCTACTATTTACTGAAGTTTGATCATATAATTTAAAGGCATTTTTTTTATTACTATAATACTCTTTATATGTTTTTATATTATTAAGTACTGTATCTCCTTTAGCGGCTAACTGTATTTGCATAAACCAAGCATCTGCTTTTTGATAAGTTGTGGGCAAAACGGGAATATGCTTTATCATCAAGCTATCTTTTTTAACTAGAGAGTCCAGGCCCATTCGACTGGTATCTTTAACGGATAAAGCAGTTGGATTTTGTGCATACACCACTATAGAGAGCATGCACCCTACTACCATACATCCAAGTATAAAAAAAGCTTTATGGAGATTTAAAATCATCTACTGCAAAAATAAGTATCCTGATGCATAATTAGTAACTAATAACTAGCTTTGTTAGACAACGCTCCCTATGGCAGGCATCTATATTCATATCCCTTTTTGCAAAAAAGCCTGCCACTATTGTAATTTCCACTTCTCCACGCAAACCCAGTATATACAAGAATTTACCCATGCCCTTGTAGCAGAAATAAAGCTTCAAAAAAATTATCTTACTGCCCCCATTGAAACTATCTACTTTGGAGGCGGCACACCCTCTTTATTAAAGAAGGCCGAATTAGAAATGATTATAGAAGCCCTTACAACAAATTTTAATCTGGCTACCCATTTTGAATTTACCCTTGAAGCCAATCCGGATGATATTAACCCAGTCATTGCTGCAGATTGGTTGGCTTTAGGCGTAAACAGACTCAGCATTGGTATTCAAAGTTTTCAAGCAGGCTCTCTTGCTTGGATGAATAGAGCACATACGGTTGAACAGTCTCATGAAGCTATAAAAATAGTGCAGGCTGCAGGCTTTAAAGATATCAGTACCGATTTAATTTATGGCAGCCCACATTTATCCGACGAAGATTTAATGGCCGATATAGCCACATTAATACAATATAAAGTAAACCATATTTCTTGCTATGCATTAACAGTAGAAGAAAAAACAGCTTTATTTTCAATGATTGCCAAAAAACAAATTGAAGATATTGATACTACAAAACAAGCGAGGCAATTTGAAATAATGGTGAATGCATTAACATCTGCAGGGTTTGAGCACTATGAAATATCTAATTTTGCGATGCCTGGTGGAAGAAGCAAACACAATAGCAATTACTGGAATCAAGTGCCTTATTTAGGACTAGGCCCCGCTGCACATTCATTTAATGGAGACCAAAGACAATGGAATATTGCCAACAACTCACTTTATTTTCAATCTATTAAAAATAGTCTAGTTCCTTTTGAACTAGAAAACTTAAGTCTTACTCAAAAATTTAACGAGTATATGATGATTTCGCTTAGAAAAAGTGAAGGCTTCTCTACTCATTATATCAAGACTCATTTTGGTGAAAAATATGAAGCTTATATAATGTCTACTACACCTAAGTATATAGCATTGGGACAACTTGAACCCACAGAACAAGGATATACACTTACTAAGGAAGCTAAGTTTTTTGCAGATGGAATTGCCAGTGATTTTTTCTGGGTAAATGAATAGTTAAACCAAAGTTTTTTCAATTTCTTTGAAAGTAGTAGCTGGGGCATGGCCTTCCCATAAAATTTGATAGACTGCTTTAATAATGGGTAAATCTATTTGAATAGCATCTTTCATAGCCATGATACATTTACTCGCATTGTACCCCTCTGCCACCATATTCAATTCTAATTCGGCAGCACGCACGGAGTAGCCTTTACCTATCATGTTTCCAAAAGTTCTATTGCGGCTGTGTAAGGAATAGCAAGTCACTAATAAATCACCTAAATAAACCGATGCTGTATGATTGCTTACTACCCCCTTTTCGTTGTTAGATTTCATAATAGCAGAAAGTAAACAATCCATTTCGTTGGCAGCGTTGGCAATAAATACACTTAAAAAATTATCTCCGTATTCTAAGCCGTGTGCAATACCCGCGCCTAATGCATATATATTTTTAGCCACTGCTGCATATTGTACTCCTAAGACATCATTATTAACTCTTGTATTAATATATTCAGTTTCAAAATAGGAAGCAATGGTTTTTGTTTGCTTTGTATCTAATCCTGAAAAAGTTAAATAAGAAAGTTGTTCAGCGGCAACTTCTTCTGCATGACTAGGACCCAATAAAGTAAAATAATTTTCTAAGCTGACATTAAACTGTTTTGCTAAATACTCATTCAGCAAAATATTATATTTTGGAATAACTCCTTTTACTGCAGAAATTATTTTTTTATTTTTTAATGCGTTTGGCTCTATTCCCTCTAAGGCAGAAGCAATATGTATAGAAGGTACTGCTATAATGATAATATCGGACTGATCCACCAAGGCCTGAATACTGGCCGTAAAATGAATATTAGTTACATCAAAATAAGTATTTCTTAAATAATGAGGGTTATGATGCCTTTTAGCAAAGTAGTCAATATTGGATTGCTGACGCACCCACCAGGTAATGGAATGCCCATTGTCTGTAACAATTTTAGCAATAGCAGTAGCCCAACTTCCACTGCCTATAATACCTATTCGACTCTTTTCCATATCGCTAAGATACGAAACAAATAAAAAAGGGGTGCATTTTTGAAATGCACCCCTTTTTAAAGTATTTATCTAAAGCTTATTCGCTTCTTACTTCTTCTCTTCAAAAAGCTTCTCCTTGGTCACTACTTTTACAAGTGTTCCTTCTTTTAAGGTCTTGCTTACAGTGCTATAAGGCCCTGTAATCACTTCATCTCCCACTTTTAAACCAATGATTTCAATAAAATTAAGATCCTGTATATCTGTTTTCACTTTTACCATTTTCACTTTATTGTCTTTGCCTAAGACAAATACCACCTCAGATAATTCTTCCTCTTTCGAAGTATTACCATTGTCAGCAGGCTTTTCCTCTGGCTTACCAGAACCTACTTTCGTATCCTTACCTTCGCCATCTTTGTCTCTTGTAGTTACAGCATTGAGTGGAACCGTTACCACATTTACTTTTGATTTTGTTTGAATATCAGCACTTGCTGTCATACCTGGTCTGAAAGGGAAAATATTATTATCCTTTACTAAATCGGTATAACTTTCTGTAAGCAATCTAATATGCACTTTATAATTAGCTACTTCTGCAGAAGAAGCAGAAGTATTCGCAGTAGAAGTAATAGGGTTGGCAATTTTATATACAATGCCTTTGAACTTTCTATTATTATATGCATCTACTTCTACTAAAGCAGTATCGCCTAATTTAACTTTTGTAATATCATTCTCTCCTACATCTACTCTTACTTCAATACTTTTCATATCGGCTACACGCATCATTTCTGTACCCGTCATTTGAGCAGTACCTACCACACGCTCTCCTTTTTTAACATTCATTAAACTAATAATACCATCCATTGGACAAGTAATAATAGTACGGGCTAAATCTTTTTCAGCTCTAGCTAATTGCGCTCTTACACCTTGAATTTGGGCTTCTCCACTTTTAATTGATTCTTTAGCTGAATTATAAGAAGACTCTGCTGAACGAAATGCTTGTTCTGTTTGCTCGTATTCAGATCTTGAAACAATTTTATCGGCAAATAATTTTTTATAACGCTCGTTGGTGGCCTTACTATTGTCGTAAGCTGTTTTTAAACCACTTAATGCCGCTTTCACGTTCTCGTATTGTGCCTTTACTTGGTTTACACTAGCTGTTACTTGATCTCTTTGAGAAGAATAAATATCGGCATAAATTTTTGCAAGTATTTGTCCTTTGGTAACTTTGTCTCCTTCTTCAACATATAAGTTTACAATCTCACCAGAGATATCTGGACTCACTTTCACTTCTACTTCAGGATATACTTTACCACTTGCATTCACCGACTCGGTAATAGTTCTTAATTGTACTTTTTCAGTAGTTACTTCAGTGCCGTCTACCTTGCCAATAACGCCTGCTTTTTTAAGTCCTATCAAAAGCGCTATTACGGCTACTACTGCAACGCTTATCCAAATTACTTTCTTATTCATTGTATTTATTTTTTACTGCTTATATTTTTTCTTATAATGTTAATGCCTCTCCTTTATAAAACTCAAGTAATTTAATTCTAAATACATACTCGTATTGAGTAGTCTTAAAATTCACTTTTGCTTTTAGGTAATTATTTTGATTGTTTAATAATTCTATGGTACCTAGTAAACCTAATTCATATCTTTTACTAGCAAATTGATAGGTTTTTTCAGCTGCGTTCAATGCTTTTTGAGTGGCATTTAATTTATTAAACGCAACCACTGCATTGGTATAGGCTGCGTAAATATCTTGTTTTAGTTTTCTTTGCGTATTCTCTTCTTGCAAGGTTACACTTTGCAAATTCAATTTAGATTGCTTGTAAGCAATTTTAGCTTGATTGCCATTGAAAATAGGAATAGACATTTGCAAGCCTAAACTTTGACCAAAGTTATTACCTACTTGTGTGTTCCATCCATTCCATACAGAGCTCCAGTTACGTGTTGAAGTAACAGGGGTAAAAATAGGTGATTGAACATAATACTTAGCGTTGTTGACGCTTACAAAAGGGGATGCAGCAGTAGGCGTGCTAAATCCACTCATCTGAAAACCACTAATATAATTAAACTGATTAGAAAAGTTAGAAGTTAAATTATAACCAAAACTTACGGTAGGATAAAAACTTGCCTTGGCCACTAAAGTATTTTTTTGCGCTGCCTTCACTCTTAATGAAGCTGCTTTTACATTCGGTAAATTTTGAGAGGCATAATTAAATACATAATCGGGTTGCAAATCGGCAAAAGATTGTAATTTAATTTGATCTACTGGCTGCGCTACAATATCAAAATTCTTAGAGGCGTCTAAGTTCAATAAGGCCATTAAATTTAATTTACCTTGTTGCACATTAGAAATAGCAGTGATATAACTACTACTATCGTTGGCCAATTGTGTTTCTAACTCCAATAAATTTAACTCAGGCAATAAGCCCACTTCTACTCTCTTACTAGTAGCCGCTAATTGTTCCTTTGTTTGTTGTATTTGAATTTTTGCAATTTCAGTTTGCTCAATAGCTGATAATATTTGTAAATAGAAAGTAGCCACGTTCAATGAGATATCATTGGCAATGGTTAGTCTATCTGTTTCACTTGCATACCAACTTAAACTACTTGCTTCAGCATTATTTCTCAACCTGCCTGCATTAAATAATTGCATGCCTCCATTCACTCCAAAATTGTTGAACAAAAATTGAGTGTTAGTGAAATCATTGGTGGTTGGGTCAATAGAACGGCCTAATCTTAATCCCATACCTGAAGAACCATTAATGGTGGGTAGTCTATTGGACTTGGCTAATTCTGCTTGAAGTTTTGCTAGTCTTGACTGCACATCTGCTTGCTGCACGGAGATATTATGTTGAATGGCATACTGCACACAAGATCTTAAATCCCACTGTGCAGGTTCTTGTGCCATCAAACTAATGGAAGAGAAAAATAAGCTTATTGTTATTATGTATTTCATGTAATGTGTTGTTAGAACTCTTTTTACAATACAAAAATACTACATAAAGGGCTAGTTGAGTAATTTTTAGACAGACGGAAAAGGCAAGCGCTGAACAGCATTTAGTAACGATGAAAGGCTAGAAATTAGCTTTTTTAAGCATAAATTAAGGGAAGATGGCTCTAAAATGGGGTTTGAGCGGCAGAAATTCACCCTTCTAATATGTAGAAGGCTTATAATAAAATATTCTATATAATACTAGGACAATACATAATAAAATAACGGCTGTTAATGCAGAATAAGGCTTATCAATGACCACCGCGCAAGCCACCAAAGCATAGGATAGTACAAAAACCACACAAAAAATAGGTGTCCATCTTTTTAAAGCCCCCGTAACGGTAGCATCGCCTTGTTTTTTTCTTCTTAATATTAATAAGGTAGCAGCAGAAGTACTCATACCCATACAATCTAAAAAGATACTAAAGCTTAGTACATCGTCTACCCCTTTACCAAAAAATGTAACTAGTATAGTAGTAATAGCAAATACAGTTAAGCCAGGTACTAAAGCATCTGTTTTTGGATGTTTCTTTTGAAAAATGGCAGGTAGTACTTTATCCTCACTCATTGCAAACATCACACGAGGGTTACTCATTAATATTACATTCACATAGGCAAGTACACTTAAGACCATGGCAAAATCAAAAACCTTGGCCCCGAATTTTCCAAACCAGGCTTCAAATAATAAAGAACCAATGGCATTGGCATTTTTCATTTGATCAAATCCAATGACTTTAATATAAGTGTAGTTAATGGCTAAATATAAAAATAGTACTACTAGTATGCCTACTACAATACCTCTTTGCATGGTCTTGGCCGATTTTACTTCCGATCCAAAATTGATAGTTTGTTGATACCCACCGTAAGTAAAAAATACAGAGACTAAACTTACTAGTAATAATAAAGCCCCGTTGGTTCCATCATAAGTATAAATTTTTCCTTCGTTAATACCATGTGGAGGAACAGTGACACCTTTAAACAATGAAGAAATTAAAAGTACAATTAAAGAAATTTTTACCACCATTAAAATATTCTGCGTGCGACTACTTGTCTTTAATCCAAGTAAATTAACAATATAAAAAAGCCCCACAGAAGCAGAGGCTACTATAATATTAAATAAAGTACCAGATGGCCTACCAAATAATAAATCACTTACATAGTCGGCACCAATTAAAGCCACCACCGCTAGTGATGCTGCATTACTAATTAAAATTAAAACGTTAATAGTAAAACCAACACCCGGATGATAGCAATGCGCAAATACTTTATAATAGCCACCCATCACTGGAAGTCTTTGTCCAATTTCTGCATAAGTAAGGGCTCCAAATAAAGCAATTACACCTCCAATAAACCAAGCACTAAAAAAAATTAGGGGCGTTCCCGATTTTGCTGCAATGGTGGCAGGGGTTTTAAAAATACCCATGCCAATGACCAAACTCACCACAATCATGGTAAGGCTAAAAAAATTAATGCCTTGCTTTTGCTTCATATCTAGTCAATGAATTATAAATATAATAAAAATGACCTAGTTTTCAACAACCCGTTAGTAATTAAAAATAGTGAGGGATATATAAATACTAAATTTGTTTCAGAATTAGGTTCATGCAAATGATTAAAAGGGAATCCCGTTAAAATCGGGGGCTATTCCCGTAGCTGTGAGTTCGTTGCTGCAAAGCAATTGATGCAAAAAGTCCACTGAAGCAATTTGGGAAGGACGCATCCTAGAAGAACAAGCCAGAAGACCTGCCTAGTTTAAAAAATCAACAGCTTTCGGGTAAAAAGCAGGGATTATAAAAAAATTAAGGCCCGAAGATATAAAGATGGTATGCATTTATTTTTAAGATGCTAATCTCTTACGACTATCTCTGACGACTCCTTAATCAATTATGGTTCTCTTTCTCCAGGAAGCTCATTGTTAACTCAAAAAAAACAAAACAATGAGCAAAAAATTAATCACGCTCTCGGTGTGTCTAATCACCGCCACCCTCCTCTTTGGGCAAAAAGACAGTCTTCAAAAAAGTTCAACCCCCAATCAGCTGGAGGATGTCATTGTCACTGCCAATAAAATTGAGCAGAAACAAAATGGAACTAGCAAAGTCATCACTGTTATTACTGCTGCTCAAATTCAACAAAATGCTGGCAGAACCATTGCACAGGTTTTGAATGAGCAAGCAGGATTAAGCTTGCCAGGTAGTTTAAGTAATTTAGGAACCGTTCCCAGTGTTTATATGCGCGGCGCAGCTTCCGGAAGAACCTTGATTTTATTAGACGGCGCCCCGGTAGGTGACCCATCTATGATTAGCAATGAATTTGATTTAAACTTAGTACCACTGAATCAAGTGGAACGCATTGAAATTCTAAAAGGTGCGCAAAGCACCCTTTATGGATCCGACGCAATTGGTGGTGTCATCAATATTATAACAAAATCAAAAGGCGCACCCTTTGTGACCGGCGCATTAAGCTATGGTAGCTATGGTACTAAGCAAGGCAATTTGCAGTTTAATAGTAGCATCAATAAATTAAACTATACCATTGGATTTGAAAATCAAAATGCAGACGGATTTTCTTCGGCCAAGGATATCACCAACAAAGCCAATTTTGACAAGGATGGCTATCAAAACAATAGCTTTTTTGTAAAAGCAAAATACCAAATTGACACGCTTTGGAATATACAATTGTCAAGCAGAAAGACGGCCTATACATCTGCCATAGATTATGGTGGCTTTATGGATGAAAAAGACAATGAGTTCAAAAACGCAACTACCATGAGTGGCCTAGTGTTGAAATATAAAAAGTCAAAAACAAGTTTTCAATTACAGTATCAATACACCACTCAAGACAGGACCTATTTAAATGACAGTGCAGATAAAAAGTATACGATTTACGAAAACAATCAATACGCAGGTACAACACATTTTGTAGATGCCTTTTTATCAACGCCTCTTCATAAAAATATGCAATGGATTATTGGAACAGACTTTAGATACGGCTCTTACAATCAAACCTACGAATCCATTAGCCAATATGGCCCTTACAATGATGTATTTAAAGACACTTTCCAATTTCAGAATGCCTTGTATACCTCTGTCTTAATGAATGACAATGCAAAAAAATGGTTGCTTGAATTAGGGGCTAGATACAATAATCACAATCGTTTTGGCAATAACCAAACATTTACAATAAATCCTTCTTATGCATTGAGTGATCAGGTAAGATTGATAGCAAGCGTGTCCACTGGATTTAAAGCACCATCGCTTTATCAATTAAGTTACAACGACCAATTAAAAGCAGAAACCTCTTTCAATACCGAGCTGGGTATTTCATTTAGAAAAGGACAAGTATTTGCAAGAGCAGTTTACTACAACAGAAATATCAAAAATGGCATTGACTATAATTATATAGATTATAATTTTTTCAATTTTATCCAACAAAAAGTAAATGGATTAGAAATTGAAATTCAACATCCCATCACCGAGCAGCACCAAATTTCATTGAACTATACATTAATGAATGGACAAGAAACCAATCAAAATAGAATCACCACAACGGATACCATTACTTACAACTATTTATTAAAGCGTCCTAGACACAGTTTAAACGCACAATGGAATTATATCATTAATAGCAAATGGAATGCAAGTTTAACTGGAAGATTCATTAGTGAAAGAAAGGATGTAGGTGGCTATGCTAAACCAGATGTTACCTTGGGATACTATACTCTTTTAAATGCAAGCATACAATACAAATGGAGCAACCGCATTACAGTGTTTGCAAATGGACAAAACCTCCTAAACGACAATTTTAATGAAATCAATGGGTACAATGCCATTGGCAGAATGTTTCAATTTGGAATACGTTTGAATTAGAATTTTAGTGTTAACAATATAACAATAATCGTCCTACTCATTTTAATGGTTGAGTAAATCTAAAAAAGCTTTGTATCTTCATACAAAGCTTTTTTTATGGTATTTCAATTTGACCAATTACTAACCGTTATTTTTACTTTGTTTGCCGTTATAGATATAGTGGGCTCTATTCCACTATTAATTGCTATGAAAGAAAAATCAGGGGCCATAAAATCGCTTAAAGTAACCCTTATTTCAGGGGCACTTATGATATTATTTTTATTTTTAGGAAAACCCTTCTTGCAATTATTGGGATTAGATGTTAAATCATTTGCGGTGGGTGGTTCTATTGTCATTTTTCTATTAGGACTTGAAATGGTCTTGGGCCATGAGATTTTTAAAGGCGATAAAAATGCGCAATCTGGTGCTGTGGTGCCTATTGCCTTTCCCATTATTGCAGGTAGTGGAACACTTACCACTATTATGTCTTTAAAAGCCAACTATGATGAACTTTATATTGCACTAGGTATTCTTATAAACCTAGTCATTGTATACGCAGTTTTAAAATCGCTCAATTTTATTGAACGTTTACTAGGCCCTGGAGGCTTACTAGCCGTTCGTAAATTTTTTGGTGTCATTCTTTTAGCCATTGCCGTTAAAATATTCTCTAGCAATGTTGGAGCACTGATACGCTAAAAAGATAAAATTTAAAAACTATACCTCGCTTGTACTACATAGTTTCTACCTAGAGCAGAGATTCCACTTGCAAAATACCTGTAATTAAGGTCTGCTATATTTTCAATTTGAAAACTTAAATTTAATTTCTTTGTTGGCTGATAGCTGGTGTTGATATTCCAAATTTGCCATGCAGGCATACCTTCCTTAGTGGCATAAATTTCATTGTCCTCACCATTTAAATTATAATCCTCTATACGTTTCCAGCCGTTAAATACAGTAAAGATTTCTGCAGAAAACTTTTTTAATTCATGCTTCAATCCAATTCTACCATAGCTTGGCGGAATATGGTCCAGCGGCAATGCTGTATTCAAGCCAATAGGCTTTTGATTAGTATAGTTCCCTTTGGTATAAGTATAGGTAGCTGCTAAAATTGTATTAGGTGTTAAATTAGCAGACCCATTGACATTAAAACCATATACAATAGCCTTGGCTTTATTTTGTGTGGCATACACATCACTCATGATACCTTGGTATAGAATAGAACTTGCATTATTCCATTTGAACTTATCTACCACCAATGCATTTTTAAACCAGGTATAAAATAGTGAAGCACCAATGCTATAAGTTGAAGTTGTTTTAGATACATTCAATTCGGTATTGTAAGTATACTCAGGTTTTAAATCTTTATTGGGTACTACTACATAACCCGTTCTTGTATCAAATACTTTGGTTAAATCATCCACATTGGGTGCCCTAAATCCACTGCTTGCACCAAATGAAACTCTTAATCCAGCTGCTCCATTGTAGGCCATACCAATATTACCCGTGATGGCAGTATTATCTTGATTGGCATCTGTGAATGGAAAATGCATAAGTGCTGTGTCTTTAAAATTGGCATTCAGTTGTACACTGTTCAAACGCAAGCCAGTATTCAACACCCAATTACCTTTCAAAAATTGGGTATGTTGTGCATACAATGCGTAATTGGCCATATTGGTAGGACCATCACTATACCTAGTGGCAATAGAGCTGCGAACATTTGTAGCAATATTATTACTATACGCAGTAGAGCCTACATTATTGTAATAAGACTCAACTCCAATATTTAATGCACTAGACTTTCCTTGGTGTAGTAAATCCATATTCAAACCAACCATATCCACTGCTTCAAATCTATATTCTTTATCATTGGACTTGAATCTTCTACTCATTCTGCTTTCTTCCAAGTGCTGGTAATTGACATTCGTAGTTAATTTTTGAAAGTAACCATTCAATTGTGATTTAGTTAATTTATAACCAATCATATTGCGCACTTGTGGACCATAATACCATTCTGAGTACACAGGCAATCCTTTACTCGTTTCAGTTAAACGATCATACCTATTAATATTAGAAGAATTAGAGATTTGCACATTCAATATATGAGTAGTGTTTTCATTTGGTTGATACATTAGTTTTTGCAATAAATCGGTTTGATTGTAACCACTTAATTTTTGAATGTTCACTGATGCACTATTGTCTTTAACAACATCTATGTTGTTTTCTCTTGCTACATAAAAAAATCTTTTACCAAAATCTGGGTAGGTTGATGATCTTTTATTCCCTTGTCGCAAATCTCCAAAACTGCTATTGGTAAATGAGGTTAGATATGCCCATTTATTATTGGCAATATTAATATCAATATGTTGACGTTGTTCATTTTGTCCATTGCCGTATCGATACACTAAATTGCCATCCACATTCCAAGCTGCTTTTTTTGATGTAATATTTGATTTAAACAACTGTGGCTGCTTGGTAAATAAATTCACTACACCACCCAATGCATCACTACCATATAAAGTAGAACTTGGCCCATAAATGATTTCTACTCTGTCCAGTATCATATTATCTACTGTAATAATATTTTGCAAATGCCCAGCTCTAAAAATAGCACTGTTCATACGTACACCATCCACCATTAAGAGTACTCTACTCGCTTCAAAGCCTCTCACCACGGGGCTTCCGCCGCCTGCTTGGCTTTTTTGCACAAATACCTGACCAGAAGCAGTTAAGATATCTGCTGTATTCGCTTGTTGTTGAATCAAGGCTTTATCGGTTAAGGCAACCACCCTTTGTACGATATTTTTTGAAAGCGTTGGAAACTTATTAGCGTAAATGACTACATCTTGTAATCGTTTACTTGAAGTATCAGATTGCGCCAAAAGTTCCAGACTCATCCCAAAAAATAACAGTACGCTTAATATTAAACGCATGTCAAATTTTAAAAAATGAAAATGAATACTATCAAATAATGATTTGATAGCCCTGTCTTATGTATTAGACAGTTTCTGGCGGATGCGAAAATTCTCCTGAATAGCTACTTAAAATTGGCGTAGCAAATATTGAATACTTCTTTTTCAGTAAAGTATAGTTGAATAAACTTTGGGTATTGAATGAAGGACATTCATATACAGCAAGGCTAAGATTCAATTTGATTTTAGAAGAACTGGATTTTGATTCTGCTTCTTTATTTAAATGATGTACTTTTTGTTGATTGGCAACAATGGCTGCTTCTTCTTCATCGGATGCTGCTTTAATCACCCAACCTTCATTTGTTTGTTCAATGGAAACAATATCATAAAACATACCCTTGTAACTAAATTCACGGCCCTTCTCCTCCCACTGATAACCTTCGGGCAAAATGGATTTATCTTTTACTGTGATGGTGATTTGATCGCTACTATGATTATTACTTTCATTTTCTTTTTCAAGAATTTCGCCTGCATCAATACTTGCAAAGCGCTCTTGCTCATGTAGCTTTTCCTGAAGCCAATAAAAATAGCTCAAGCTACTTGTTGATAATAACAAGGCGGCAAAACAAAATATGGCAATGAGTTTTTTCACAGTCTAATATACCGTTTTTTGATTAAAATAAGAGGAAGATCTAAGTAATAATATTTCAAATATGATAGATATTAAATAATTTTGCCGTTCATGATTCATTTTATCTATAATCCGAATGCAGGCATTCAAAATCAAGCGCAAAAAAAGCAATGGCTAGCCAGCTTAGATGCGATTCCCAATACGGTTATTTGGGAAACCACTAAACCATTAGAAGCAAATGAATTTGCCAAAAAAGCTATTGAACAAAAAGCAACAAAAATTATTGCTATTGGCGGAGATGGTACTATTAATGAAGTAGCTTCTGCATTAACCGAAACTACTATTCCATTAGGCATTATTCCCATGGGTTCAGGCAATGGATTGGCAAGACATTTACAATTACCTCTTCAATTTGATAAAGCACTTGCTAGAGCCTTGACTGGGAAAGAAGTTGCCATTGATGTGGGCATTATTAATGACAGAATGTTTTTTTGTACAACAGGTATTGGCTTTGATGCAGCTGTAGCAAGCCGCTTTGCTAAAGGCAGCAACAGAGGTTTTATGAATTATGTAAAATCTACTCTTTATACATTATTCAATTACAAGCCCATCGAAATAAGTATTAACGGAGGGCCGATAGAAAAAGTTTTTTCGCTCACTATTGCCAATGCCAATCAATTTGGAAGCAATGCCTACATTTCTCCTTATTCAGATTTACAAGATGCGCAACTTGAAATAGTCCATATTCAGCCGCACTCTATTTTAAAAGCGGGTTTACTTGCCATAAGATTATTTAATAAAACCATCCACGCATCAAAAAAAGTAAGCATACATTCCATAAAGCACATTTCCATTCAATACAAAAAAGGAAGGCCTTTACATATTGACGGAGAATCTCTAGAAACAGATATGGATGATTTAGCTATTAGCGTTGAACCGCAAGCATTACTAGTTATTGTATAAATTTTTAATTTGATCATTGTTATACATTTCTTAAGGCATACTTTATAATAAATTCAATCATAGAATAAGGCATAATGGGTTGGTTTAAGGCCTATATTTGCATCCTAAAAAATTAAGCCTTGTCTTTCTCCCTTAAAAATATAACAATAACCCTTCTTGGAATTTTTATAGCCATTAACACGAATGCTCAAAGCATCACTGGTGTTGTTCAAAATGAAAAAGGAAATCCAATTGATGGTGCTACTATAAGTATTTTAAATAATAGCATGCAAACTATTAGTAACCAAAAGGGGTACTTTAGTTTCGATGAATTAAAAAATGGCAAGTATACTCTTTCCATAAAGTCATTGGGTTATGCTGAAATTTCAAAAGAAATTAATATTAACGCAATAAACAATTCTAAAAGTACTGCTATAAAATTCATACTAATTGCCTCAACGAATCAATTAGATGAAGTAGTAGTGACTGCAGAAAAAAAAGAAGAATTATTACAAAAAATTCCTGCAAGTATTACAGCCTTAAATGCAAAACAGATTAATGCTTTTGGATTATGGAATACCAAAGAAATTACGGGCATCATTCCCAATTTATACAGCGCCGACCCTGGAGATAATAGAGATGTAAACTCTGTAAGGGGCATTGCCACTAGTTCTTACGACCCTACGGTGGCTACCTATATTGACGGTGTGAATCAATTTAGTTTAGACACTTATATACCCACTTTATTCGATGTTGAAAGAATTGAAGTATTGCGCGGACCACAAGGAACCTTATATGGAAGAAATGCAATGGGTGGCGTTATAAATATTATTACTAAACAACCTAATAATGCAAGTAGCGGATTTGCAGATATTAGTGTAGGCAATTACAATCAACAAAGAATTACAGCAGGCTTTAAAACACCGCTTATAAAAGATAAATTATTTTTTGGCGCTTCTATCTTATCCAATAAAAGAGATGGCTATTATACCAATGAGTTTACGCAAAGCAGTTATGATAATCAAAACGGATTGTCTGGCAACTATTTTTTAAAATATATAGTTAGTAGTTGTTGGGATATAAATTTAAATTTCAAACACCTTGCCAATGAGAATCAAGGACCCTTCCCTTTGGTTTTTGGAACAGAGGAAGCGCTTAATAACCCTTACCGTTTAAATCAAAACAGCATAACTACCATGAAGGACAAGACCTCTAATTCGAGCTTGACTATTCGCTATACTGGTAGTGGCTTTAATTTTAGTAGCCAAACTGCTTATCAACAAAACTACCGCTATTACACAAACCCTATAGATGGCGACTTCTCTCCCATTGATGCCATTTCAGTCATCAATAATTATGGTAGTAAGTGGAACAATAATAAAGTACTCACCCAGGATTTTAAATTCACTAGCGCTCCTTCAAGTAATAGTAAATTGAAATGGACTGCCGGTGCCTTCTTATTTTATCAAGACGCGCCAGTGAAACAAGCGACACGTTTTGGAATAGATGCCAACTTAATGATGATAGGAGATTCTTTATTTAGCATCATTAATACAAGTACCACTCTCAAAAAAGGTTTTGCTATATATGGTCAAGCTACTTATGCTTTAAGCGATAAATTAAATATGAGTTTCGGGTTAAGAAATGATTATGAAAATCAAACTCAATCAATATTGGGCGAATACCAGCGTGACCCTAGTCCTGAATTATATACTACCACCCCAGATACTTTAGGACGCACCAATTTTAATGCAATCTCTCCAAAACTTTCTTTGGACTATCAAGTAAATAATTATAGTTTATGGTATGGTTCTTATAGCAAAGGATTTAGAGCGGGTGGCTTATCTCCACTCTCCTCAGATCCTTCACAGCCGCCACTTGTAGGCTATTTGCCCGAATACAGTAATAATTTTGAAACAGGTATTAAAAACAATTGGTTGAATAATAAATTAATTTTAAATATTGCTTTATTTTATACTAAAGTAACGGACGCGCAAGTGCCCAGTTTAATTTTACCAGACGCCATTACCATTACTAAAAATACAGGGCAATTAAGTAGCAAGGGCCTAGAAGCAGAATTAATGTTCATTCCCACTAAAGGAGTATTATTACAATACGCTTTTGGAACTACCTCTGCGAGTTATGATAAATTAGAAATTGCTTCACAAGGAGCAAGTGTAAATTTAGCAGGCAAGCGTCCTATATTCACCCCATCTAGCACTTCACTCTTAGCAGCCCAATACAGCTTCCCTGTTTCGAGTGAATTACAAATAATGTTAAGAGGAGAATGGAAATATATAGGAACCACTTATTTTGATTTAGCCAATAACATTCAGCAATCGCCTTACCATTTATTAAATGCAAAATTGGGCATAGAATACAAGAAGACAGCTTTAAGCTTCTGGGCTAAAAACCTAGCGGGTGCAAAATACATTTCTTATGGTTACGATTTCGGGGCCGTTCATTTGGGAGATCCTGCCATTTTTGGGACCAGTTTTAGCTATAAATTTTAATGATTTTTCTCCCTTTTGTCTAAACAAAGCAGTATAATGATTGAACCTCTGCTATTCCTTTCATAAAATGCCCTAAACCGTGAATTAGATGTGGATTACCTAGGGAATTATTAGCCTTTTTAATGCTACTTTTACAGCATCATTTTTATACCAAAATTACTATGGGTGCTATATCATTAATTGCTTTATTAATTGCCGCTATTGCTTTCTCTGCAGGCGGTATTTTAATTGGGAAAATTTTAGTAAAAGGAAGCAAAAATTCTCAAAAAGGACAGGCTTATGAGTGCGGAATTCCCACCGATACTTCTCCTTGGCATCAGTTCAATGTGGGCTATTACTTATTTGCCTTACTTTTTTTAATTTTTGATGTGGAATTAGTGTTTTTATACCCTTGGGCAGTGGTGGTAAAAAAAGTGGGCATCGTTGCCTTAATTGAAATTATCGTTTTCATATTTATATTATTCATGGGCTTTTTATACGCTCATAAAAAAGGTGCATTAAAATGGAGTTAAAAGAAAAAATAGCAGGCAACGAACCTTTTCCAGGTATCGTGCATGAAACACCAGGTGGTGGCATAGTGGTAAGTACTTTTGATAGTGTCATTAATTGGGCGCGTTCCAATTCTTTATGGCCTTTGTCCTTTGCCACTAGTTGCTGTGGTATTGAAATGATGTCTACTGCTTCTGCCAAATATGATTTTTCTCGTTTTGGTTTTGAAGTAGCAAGAGCCTCGCCGCGTCAAGCTGATGTTATTATTATAGCGGGTACTATTGTTAATAAAATGGCACCGGTTTTAAAAAGATTATACGATCAAATGGCCGATCCTAAATATGTAATCGCCATGGGCGCTTGCGCTATTAGTGGTGGCCCATTTTTTTACAATACTTATTCTGTCGTAAAAGGTGCCGATCATATTATTCCTGTAGATGTTTACATTCCAGGATGCCCTCCCCGTCCCGAAGCCTTATTGCATTCTTTAATTTCTTTACAAGAGAAAATTAAATTAGGTATGACGCGTGAACAAATTAGAGGAGAATTTAAAGTTTAGAAATACACTATTATGACCAACGAAGAAATAAAAGAATACATCAGCTCACTCGCTCCAGCAGCCACTTACGATGAAACAGGAGAATGGTTGAATATACTCGTTGAACCTACTGCCTTAAAACCTTTGATGGCCAATTTAAGAACAGGCAAAATGCAAATGAACTATTTGTTTTGTGTAACCTGTGTTGATTTTAAAACACATTTAACCATGGTCTATCATTTGTCTGCGACTACGCATCGTCAAAGTATTGTTATTAAGGCCAATGTGAATAGAGATACACCTGTGATTGAAACAGTTTGTGATATTTGGAGAACTGCAGAATTTTTAGAGCGTGAAGTATTTGAAATGTTTGGCGTGCAGTTCACGAACCACCCCGACTTAAGAAAATTAATATTAGAAGATGACTTCAAAGGTTTTCCACTTAGAAAAGATTTTGAAGACCCTATCAACATGATAAAATTATAATTGGCGCATGTACAATCAAACTGAAATAATAAAAGATACCAGTGAACTAGGCGCCGACGGCGAATTAGTCATTAATATGGGCCCTCAACACCCTGCCACACATGGTGTACTTCATTTAGTAGTGACTTTGAATGGAGAAACGATTAAAAAAATTGAACCGCATTTAGGATTCATACACCGCTCTATTGAAAAAATGTGTGAGAGTTTAACTTATCGTCAATTTATTTATGTGACTAGCAGAATGGATTATTTATCATCTCATATTAATAATTTAGGCTGCGCTTTACTAGTAGAAAAAGGAATGCAAATTGAAGTGCCTGAACGCGCTAAATATATACGTGTTATTTTAAGTGAATTAACGCGTATTGCATCACATGAACTATGGTTAGGTGCGATGGCGATGGACTTGGGCGCCTTCACACCTTTCTTTTACGCCTTCAGAGAAAGAGAAATGATAACCGATATTATGGAAGATACTTGCGGTGCAAGATTAACCATGAACTATATTGTACCAGGTGGTTTGATGTATGATCTTCATCCCGATTTTCAAAAGAAAGTGAAAGCCTTTATCACACAATTCAAATCTAAAGTAACAGAGTACGAAGATTTAGTAACCAACAATATTATTTTTCAAAGTAGAACCAAGGGTGTAGGTATTTTAAGTGCAGAAGATGCTATTTCTTATGGTTGCACAGGCCCTGTAGCAAGAGCAAGTGGTGTAAGTTGTGATATCAGAAAAATTTATCCTTACGAAGTATATGATAAAGTAGAATTTGATGAAGTCATAGAAACAGCAGGCGATTCATTTGCGCGTTATATAGTGCGCGTGAAAGAAATGAATCAATCTATTCGCATTATTGAACAACTTATTGATAATATTCCAGAAGGTGACTTTGTAGGCAAAACAAAAAATGTATTAAAACTACCTAAAGGAGAATTTTATTCAAGAGTAGAAACAGCAAGAGGTGAATTTGGAGTGTATGTAGTAAGCGAAGGTGGCACCACTCCGCACAGAATTAAATTCAGGTCTCCAGGTTTCTCCAACTTATCTGTACTAAATCATATTGCTGCAGGTGGTATGATTGGAGATTTAATGGCGAGCATGGGTACACTCGATTTAGTGATACCTGATATTGATAGGTAAGATTGTTTGAAAGAGAATAATATTCGAATAAGATACACTTAGAATTGTTTGTTATATAAAAACAGTAACGCATGTTTAGTTTAGAAGGAATTACAACCAGTGTTCAAGATTGGTTATTTATGAAGTTTAATCCCACGATGGCCTTGGCCATGGAATGTGTCATTGTTATTTTACTTTCCATAAGTTTATTCGCCATATTGGGTTTGATATTGGTTCTTATGGAAAGAAAGGTAGCTGCGCATATTCAAATTCGTTTAGGACCCAACCGTGTAGGCCCAGGCGGTATGTTTCAAACAGTGGCCGATACTTTGAAATTAATTATGAAAGAAGGCTTGGTGCCCGACAAAGCAGATAAGTTTTTATTTAATCTAGCACCTTTTGTGGTAATGATGGTAGGTATGTTATTATTAGCGCCTATTGCTTTTGCCAAGAATTTTCAAATCTGGGATATTAATATTGGAGTCTTATATATTTCTGCGGTTTCTTCTTTATCGGTGATAGGTATTTTAATGGCAGGCTGGGCAAGTAATAATAAATACTCTTTATTAGGTGCAATGCGCAGTGGCGCTCAAATAGTAAGTTATGAATTGTCTGCAGGCTTTGCAGTATTAACTATAGTAGTATTAACAGGTAGCTTACAACTTTCTGAAATTGTAAAAGCCCAAGAAAACGGCTGGTGGATTTTTAAAGGGCATATTCCAGCGCTGATTGCCTTTGTATTATATATTATTGCAGTGACTGCTGAAACCAATCGTGCCCCTTTTGATTTAGCAGAAGCAGAGTCGGAATTAACGGCAGGTTTTCATACCGAATACTCTGGTATGCGTTTTGCCTTGTTCTTCTTAGCAGAATACATTAACATATTTATTGTTTGTGCTATTGGTGCTACCTTATTTTTTGGTGGATGGATGCCACTACATATTGGCAATTGGGAAGCGTTCAATCATATCATGGATTATATTCCTTCTTCGGTTTGGTTTATGGGAAAAACCTTCTTCCTTATCTTTTTAATTATGTGGTTTAGATGGACCTTCCCAAGACTACGCGTAGATCAATTATTGAATTTAGAATGGAAATATTTATTACCTATAAGCTTGTTTAACCTTTTATTAGTAGCCATTATTGCTATACTAGGTTGGCATTTTTAATTTAAATGATTTAGAAAATGTTTTTGAAAGACTATATATCAGATGTGGTGAACGGCGTAAGTTCTTTATTAAAAGGAATGCGTAAGACAGGTTATTACTTTACGCATCCTAAAGAAATTATTACAGAACAATACCCCGACAACCGTGCCACCTTATTATTATCAGAAAGGTTCAAGGGCGAAGTGGTCATGCCCCATGATGCAAATAATGAGCATACCTGCACTGGTTGTACTGCTTGTGAATTAGCCTGCCCGAATGGTACTATTAAAGTAGTAACTAAGTTTGAAGTATCACCAGAAGGTAAAAAGAAAAAAGCCATTGACACTTTAGTATACAGGTTAGAGCTTTGTACCATGTGTAATTTATGCATCGTAGCCTGCCCAAGTGATGCTATTAAAATGGCGCCTAATTTCGAACACAGTGTTTTTGATAGAACTAAATTAACCAAGGTATTAAATCAACCAGGATCTAAAATAAGGGAGGGAATAGAATAATGAATACATCAGCCATCATATTTTACGCCATTGCTACACTCATTCTGGGGTCAGCATTACTAGCCGTAACATCACTTAAAATATTTCGTTCAGCCATTTGGTTGTTATTTTCTTTAGTAGGCATTGCAGCACTTTATTTTTGGATGCAGGTAGAATTTATTGCAGCCATTCAAATAGTGGTGTATGTGGGCGGAATTGTAGTTTTAATTATTTTCTCTATTTTCTTAACACAGCAATCAGGTAATAAAATGGCTAAGCCAGCCACGCCTAAAATTATTTTTTCTGCATTGGCTGCTCTATTAGGCACTGCATTTACTTATAATTTAATCAATCATTACGGATTCAATACGGTATCGGCTCAGCCCTTTAATTCAAGTGTGAGCGAAATTGGTACACAAATGCTAAGTACTACCTCCTATGGCTTTATATTGCCTTTTGAAGTAGTGAGTATGTTATTATTAGCTGCCATGGTAGGCTGTATTGTTATTGCGATGAAGCCTACTGCTGCAAGTATTGTTCACCTAAACAAAAAGGAGGATTAATTCCATGAACGAAATACCCTTAACCCATATTCTATTTCTAAGCACTGCCCTATTTTTCATAGGCATGTATGGCTTGTTTACAAGAAGAAACTTAATTACCATGTTAATGTCTATTGAACTAATGCTCAATAGTGTGAACATTAACTTTGTGGCTTTTAATAAATATTTATTTCCTGATAAACTAGATGGTTTATTCTTTTCTTTATTTATCATCACCATTGCAGCTGCTGAAGCCGCGGTGGCCATTGCCATTATCATTAATTTATATCGTAGTCATCAATCTATTGATGTAGACGATGCAACAGAAATGAAATTTTAATTATGTCAAACTACTTATATATACTTTGGATTCCCTTATTGCCACTTGCTACCTTTGTAGTACTAGGTTTGTTTGGACGCAAATACTTTGCTAAGTCGGCAGGTATTATCTCTACCGCTTCCTTATTAACTTCTACTATACTTTCTTTTGTAGCAGCTAAACAATACTTTTTTGTAGATGGAAAAGTAAATGGAATTTACCAAAAAATTATTGCTTTAAAATACACCTGGTTGGAGTTTAGCCCCAATGTCTCAATTGATATGGGAGTTATAGTTGATCCTATTTCTGTGATGATGCTTATTGTGGTGACTTCAGTTTCTTTAATGGTACATGTATTTAGTTTAGGTTATATGAAGGGCGAAGAGCGCTTTGCTACTTATTACGCTTTCTTGTCTTTATTTACTTTCTCCATGCTTGGGCTAATATTATCGGTGAATATATTTCAAGTGTATATGTTCTGGGAATTAGTGGGTGCATCTAGTTTCTTATTAATTGGTTACTACTTTAACAAACCCTCTGCAGTGGCTGCTTCTAAAAAAGCATTCATTGTAACGCGCTTTGCCGATTTAGGATTTTTAATAGGCATTATGATTATGGGTTTTTATGGAGGTACTTTAGATATTGGTTTATTAATACAAAAATTAACATCAGTTCAGTCTCCTGAATTTTTAAGCATAACAAGTGCTAGCTTTTTAGGGGCAAGTATGCTTACTTGGGGACTTACTCTAATATTTATGGGTGGTGCAGGAAAGTCGGCTATGTTTCCTTTGCATATTTGGTTACCCGATGCCATGGAAGGCCCAACGCCAGTCTCTGCCTTAATTCACGCAGCAACCATGGTAGTAGCAGGTGTGTATTTAGTGGCAAGATTATTTCCCATTTTCTCCATGGATGAAGCTGCTTTAACTATAGTAACTTATGTAGGTGCTTTTTCTGCACTTCTTGCAGCCATTATTGCTTGTACACAAACCGATATTAAAAGAGTACTTGCTTATTCGACCATGTCGCAAATTGGCTACATGATGTTTGCCTTAGGTATTTCAAAAAATGGGGGTGAAGCTGGATTAGGTTATATGGCTTCTATGTTTCATTTGTTTACGCATGCCTTCTTTAAGAGTTTACTATTCTTAGGAGCAGGTGCAGTAATTCATATGGTACATAGCAATGAAATGAAAGATATGGGAGGATTAAGAAAATTAATGCCTATTACACATGCTGCCTTTTTAATTGCTTGTTTGGCTATTGCTGGTATTCCTCCTTTTGCTGGATTTTTTAGTAAGGAAGAAATTTTAACGGCTGCCTTCCACGAGAATAAATTAATTTATGGAGTAGCACTATTTACAGCAGCACTTACTAGTTTTTATATGTTTCGTTTATATTTTAATATTTTCTGGAGCAAGGATGCTGCTGCAAAAGCACATAGCGCCGGACATGATCATGCACACGACCATGGCGAAGGTAGTTGGACAATGAAACTACCTTTAATTATTTTAGCCGCTTGTGCAGTGGGCGTAGGCTTTATTCCTTTCTCTCAGTTTATTACTTCCGACGGTGCTGCCTTAGAAACCCATATTGATATGATCTTTTCTATTGCGCCTGTAAGCTTATCTATAATAGCTATTTTGCTTTCTGCAAGTTTTTACAAAAATCAAAATACAAAATCAGATAAAGCAGTTGCCTTATTTGGTGGCTTTTACAGAGCTGCTTATAAAAAGTTTTATGTAGATGAACTGTATTTGTTTATCACTAAAAAAATTGTCTTCCCACTCATAGGACAACCTATTGCTTGGGCCGATAGAAATATAGTGGATGGTTCTATTTTATTATTAGCGAACACCACTGCAAAAATTTCAACAGCTATTAAAGGACTTCAATCGGGTAAGGTTCAAAACTATGCCTTGTACTTCTTTGGTGGTGTAATAGCCTTGTCGGTATTATTTATTTATATCTGGAAATAAAATATTTATATGAATTTATCTTTATTAATCTTATTACCCTTGCTAACTGCCCTACTCATTTTATTGAGTAAGCAACTAGCACAAATAAGAGTTATTGGACTGGTGGGATCCTTAGCACAATTAGGCGCAGCTGGCTGGTTGTTGAAATTGTATATGGATCAAAGGGCTGCAGGCAATACCGCTACTTATTTATTTGAAACCAATACCAGTTGGTTTAAAGCATTGAATATTAATTATCATATAGGTATTGATGGCATTGCACTAGCTATGATTTTATTAACATCTCTTATTGTAGTGGCGGGTATATTGGTTTCTTGGACTATGGAAAAATTAAGCAAGGAATACTTTTTCTTACTGGTATTATTAAGTATGGGTGCTTATGGTTTCTTTATCTCTTTAGATTTATTTACTTTATTTTTCTTTTTAGAAGTAGCCGTTATTCCTAAGTTCTTATTAATAGGCATTTGGGGTAGTGGTAAAAAAGAAAATAGCGCTATGAAACTAGCGCTTATGTTAATGGCAGGTTCTGCCTTAGTATTTGTTGGTTTAATGGGTATTTATTACAACACCAACACATTTGATATGGTGGAAATAGGCAAGATGGGCATTTCCTTAGGGGTTCAAAAATTCTTCTTCCCTTTTTTATTTTTAGGCTTTGGCATATTTGCAGCTTTATTTCCTTTTCATACTTGGGTGCCCGATGGTCACGCTTCAGCGCCAACGGCGGCTTCTATGTTTTTAGCAGGTATCTCCATGAAATTAGGTGGCTACGGTTGTTTACGTATGGCGGCTTTAATGCCCGATGCAGCGCATAGTTATTCTTGGATCATTATTTTACTTGCCACTATTGCTATTATTTATGGTGCCTTTGCCACCATGATGCAAACCGATTTAAAATACATCAATGCCTACTCTTCTATTAGTCACTGCGGATTTGTGATTCTAGGAATTGGCATGTTGAATAAAACTTCAATTAATGGTGCTGTCATTCAAATGGTTTCTCACGGATTAATGACTGCCCTATTTTTCGCAGCCATTGGCATGATTTATTCTAGAACACATACCAGAATGGTGGCTCAATTAGGGGGCTTATTGAAAGTCATGCCTTTTATCTCTACTGTATTTGTGATTGCAGGTTTATGTTCTTTAGGACTTCCAGGATTCAGTGGATTTGTGGCCGAGATGACTGTATTTATGGGCTCTTGGCAAAACCCAGATGGCGTATATCGTGCTGCTACAGTAATATCTGCAGCATCTATTGTAGTGACTGCCGTATATATATTACGCGCCACAGGCAAAACCATTATGGGCCCTATTTCTGATGAGCATGCCTTATTAAGCGATGCTACTTGGAATGAAAAATTAGCTGCAGGTTTATTAATTATAGGAATTTTAATTATCGGATTAGCACCATTTTTAATCAATCAATTAATTATGCCTTCCACCGATTTTTTAATGATTAACATTGATAAAGCCATTACCCTTAAATAATTTTGCATAATGTCATCTAACATTTTTATATTACTAAGACAGGAACTTTTATTAAGCTTACTTATATTTATTTTACTATTTATTAAAATTGGTAAGGAGAGAAGCAACGAGAGCATTTTAAATTTAATCAATGGCTTATTGCTTATCAATTTAGCGGCAGGTTTATTTGGTATGACTGAAGGTGGTATTTTCAATGGCATGTTCAATACCAATGCCTTTATTGTACTGGAGAAAAATATTCTAAACCTTGCAATGCTTCTTATATCCATGCAGTCTTACGCTTGGTTAAAAAATCATAAGCAGTTGGCTGAATTTTATTTATTGTTGTTTACTTCATTGTTAGGTATGTTCTTTATGATATCTAGTGGCAACTTATTAATGTTTTATTTAGGACTGGAAATGTCTACTATTCCTTTGGCTGCTGCAGCTAATTTCGATTTAGCTAAAAGAAAGTCATCAGAGGCTGCTATGAAATTGATATTGTCTTCTGCTTTTTCTTCAGGTATCTTATTAATGGGCATATCCTTTTTATACGGCACAACGGGTACGCTTAGCTTTGATGTCTTAACCGCATATATTAGTAATAACCCCATGCAATTGTTTGCCTTTATATTATTAGTCTCTGGTTTTGCCTTTAAAATATCGGCGGTTCCTTTTCACCTATGGACAGCCGATGTATACGAAGGCGCTCCAGTAGCAGTCACTGCTTTTTTATCGGTGGTCTCTAAGGCAGCGGTACTATTCACTTTCACCACTATTTTATATAAAGTATTTACACCTATTGCATCAGTATGGTATGGTGTGCTAGTGGTATTATCTATTGCTACTATTTTAATTGGTAATTTATTCGCCTTAAGACAAGATAATTTTAAACGCTTCCTTGCCTTTTCTTCTATTGCGCAAGTAGGTTTTATTTTAATTGGTATTTCTGGTAGTTCTCAAGCAGGATCTGCTTCACTGGTTTACTTTGTATTAATATATGTATTCTCTAACCTTGCCGCCTTTGGTGTAGTATCGGTAGTAAGTGCTTTAGCGGGTAAAGAAAATATTTCAGACTTCAAGGGCTTTTATAAAACCAATCCCTTTTTATCTTGGGTATTAACCATTGCTTTATTTTCATTAGCAGGGGTGCCCCCTACTGCAGGCTTTTTTGGAAAATTATTTTTGATGATGGCAGGTGCTGCTAAAGATAATTACGGCTTAATCATATTTGCTTCTTTAAATATGGTTGTTTCCTTTTACTACTATTTAAAAGTGGTAAAAGCTATATTCATGGATGAGAACGAAGCGCCTATTCAAAAATTAAACGTTCCGGGTATTACTAAATTAGCCATGTATATCTGTATGGCAGGTATTATTATTACAGGTTTAGCAAGTTTAGTGTACGATTATATTTACTCATTAAGTATTGGTATTTAAATAAAATATTATGGCTATTAATAAGAACCACGAATTTGAAGACTTAGGTACAAGCAAATGTGCCATTGTAGAAAAAAATGCAAGTCCCGAGCGTGTACAGTTTTTAAAAACTTTATTGGAATTTAATAAATACGAAGTAGTGGTGGTAGACAGCCCTGCTCCAAAAGCTGCGCCTGCTGCACCAGTTGCAGCACCAGTGGAAGGTGAAGCGCCTGCTCCTGCTCCAGCACCTGCTGCACCAATAGAACCCCCTGCTCCCACTACATTTACAATAGGTGTAACCGATTTATGTTTTAACGCAACCAATGCTATTTTTGGCCGTCAGTTAAAAACGACAGATGGACATATTGTATCCCTTGCTTATTGGCAAGAAAAAGAGTCGGTATCTAACGACGAACTGCCTTATTTCGATAATAAATAATTTACGAATCTATTTTTCACTGTGAATATTCATCAGACGCTGCGCGTCTTCTTGTTCGTTGACTTCCCAGACGCATTGGATTTACCCAAAGCTTTCAACAATATAAATTTCATTTACATTGTTTGCTTGTTCATTCTCAAAAATTTACGAAAGCAAGCTTTCGACATTTTCTCGAAATAAACAAGCCTATCACTTTGTGAAAGGCTTTGTAGCCACGCCGGGAATCGAACCTGGATTAAGAGCTTCGGAAACTCATGTACTATCCATTGTACTACGTGGCTGAAAAAACAAATTTAAGGAAAATAAAATTTCAAAAAGAAACTTAACACAAGAATCAACCCTCTAAGCCCGCCGTAAAAGCACCTTAATGGCTGCTGGTAAAAATATATGTGTAGGCAGAGAACGCATAATATTTATATCTTCTAGGAAGCTAGAAGTATTAGATAAGAATTTAAACACAGTAGCCGCTTCATTCTTGGCAAAAATGCGTTTGAATATTTCAGCACCTTCCATTTTATGGTGAAATAAAACATGAAGCAGTACTGCATCGTAAAATTGATGTCTTGTGTTATGTATCTTGGTTTGTATAGGTAATCCTTTGTCTAATTGATCAACTATATTTTTACATTGCTCCTGAATAAACTGAAAAGCATAACCAGTGCTTGCTTTAATAGCGGCACCTAATGCGCCAATAGTATAAATAGGCGCTTGCGTAGTAGCCAATTCAATTTGTGTCATAGGAATGGCCCCTATTTCTTGGTGTGTAGTTGTATAAGTAGCGCCAGGAAAGGCTTTAGCTAAATAAGCGTCTAAAACTTTATCGTATTCTGCTATCCCCAATACATTTTCAGAAAATATAGTATACTCTACCAAGGCTTCCCTTTCATTTAAAGGCAATTGATACATAAAGGCAGTGGCCCCTTGTTGAGGCACATTAAAATCCATCAGCTTCGCTATAGCTTTATTAAATACGGGTGCGTCAAATTGCACTACCCTGCCTTTAAAATGTTGCCATAAAAAAGGGGCTTTATTATTTGAAGAAGTACCTGCCTGTAATGAATTAGAATAAGCAGCAGCAGTATTTATTTGATTCATTTGAAAAGGTAGTAAGCTAGAAAAAACATAGCTCCCCATAGCAGACCCTCCCTCCCATTCTACTTTAGCCCTCTTATTTATACTTTCTTTACTATTTATATTTTTACTACTATTTTCAGTGTTCACATTAATAGCATTGGATGTACTTAACGAATCTAGTACTGAGATACTCGTTATAGTGGCTTCTTGAAAATGAATATTCGATTTTGTTTTTGCTTCTTTAAGAACCGCATTGTAAAAATCAATCCCTTGGATCATCTTATAAGAAAAAGGTGCAGTAGGTAGTTCTTTATCAAAGCCTTGAGCATGAATGGAAATAGTATCCCAACGATTTTTAACTAAAGTTTCAAAAGCACTGGCATCTTTATTCCAAAAACACCAAGTACGGTCATTGGTTTTATTGAATGACTTATCAATGACTAAAATAGATTTTGAAACTAAACTTGAACACTGCATTAAATAATGCAATAAAGATAAACCCGCCCCACCGGCTCCGGCTATAATATAATCGTAGCTTGCTATTTCAGTATTAGTATGGATAGCATTAGTCATTGCTTTGTAAGGCTTCGTCTCGACGAACTTTATCCCAGTATTTTTTGGCAACGATTAACATACCATAGCTTTCACTATCTTCTTTGTTCAAATGCTTATGATGCATTTTATGTGCCCAACGAATAGCTTTGATATATCTATTATTTGATTTTGTAAACCATTTAATTCTTTGGTGTATAATTACCTCATGTACAATAAAATAAGCAAAACCATACATGGCTACACCTGTTCCTATACCCGCTATCCATATAGGGCCTACGAAATTGCCATAGAATATACAGGCCATACTTGGAATAGCAAATATTAAAAAGAAGGCATCGTTCTTTTCAAAAAAATGACCTGTAGGCTGATGATGGTCTTCGTGTAAGTACCATAAAAAACCATGCATTACATAACGGTGGGTTAACCAAGTAATCCCTTCCATAATACAAAAAGTAAGTAAAGCCACTAATATAAAAATCATAAGTTCAATTTTATTAAACGATATAACAAATTTATTACAACAAATTCAACTGACTACGCAGTGTGGCCTTGGCCACAATAAATATTTTTGCAGGGGTAGGAATTCTGATTCTTGCTTTTAAAATAGCCTCCGGATGCGTTTTCTTTATTTTTTTAAACAAAGAATAATAATATTTAAATGCCACATACACCCCAAATCTAGCTTTCAGCGGAAGCATTTTAATGCCCTGTAAAGCTTTTTCGAAATCGGCCTGAATATCGGCTTCAATCATTTCCTTTTCTGCTTGGGTAAATTTTGAAAAATCACAGTTAGGAAAATACATTCTATCTAGGCCTTCAAAATCGGCTTTAATATCGCGTAAGAAATTTACTTTTTGAAAAGCAGCCCCTAAATGTTTTGCAGCCGGTTTCAATTTTTCAAATTGAGCCATATCCCCTTCACAAAAAATATGCAAGCACATCAGTCCTACCACTTCCGCACTTCCGTAAATATAGGTTTGATAAGTAGCTAAATCATATTGCTGCTTGTTTAGATCCATTTCCATACTTACTAAAAAGGCTTCTAATAAGGCAGGATCAATTTTATACTTTGAGTAGGTTAATTGAAAACGGTGCAAAATGGGATTTAAACTAATGCCTTGTTCTAAGGCCAAATAAGTATCTTTTTTAAACTGCGCAAGCAATGTTGCTTTGTCAAATCCATGAAAAGTGTCTACAATTTCATCGGCAAATCTTACAAAACCATAAATATCATAAATAGGCTGACGTAAATCGGCATTAAGTAATTTAATAGCAGAAGAAAAACTAGAGCTATACAATAGCGTAGTTGTTTTACTGCTTAAACCAGTGACTTCATTATATAGTTTTAAATCAGACATTTCTAGGTTGCAAATTTATATAATTTTTTTCAATCAGCTCCGCTACCACCTCCCCACTAATTAAACTAGGCGGCACACCTGGCCCAGGTACAGTTAACTGCCCTGTATAATATAAGTTTTTTACCTTTTTGCTTTTACAAGAAGGCTTTAAAATAGCTGTTTGTAATAGGGTATTAGCAAGGCCATAGGCATTCCCTTTAAAAGAATGATACTCACTCTTAAAATCAGCTACCGCAAAGGACCTTTTATATACAATGCTATCCGAAATTGATTGACCCCATCTTTGTTCTAAACGAACTATAAGTTCATTAAAATATTTATCTCGAACTTCCTCGGTATCACCTTCCAAGCCTGCAGCCACAGGAATTAATAAAAATAAATTTTCACTGCCTGCTGGCGCCACGGTAGAATCGGTTACCGAAGGAACAGAAGCATAAAACAAAGGTTTTGTTGGCCAACTAGGTTCTGTATAAATTTCTTTACCATGAAGGCCGAAGTCGGTGTCAAAAAATAAAGAGTGATGCGTGACACCCGTTAATTTTTTATTCAATCCCACATAATATAATAATGAACTAGGCGCCATCGTACGCGTATCCCAATAACTATTTGTATAGGACTGATATTTAGGACTTATTAATTTTGTTTCAATATGATGATAATCGCCAGCACCAATGATTACTTCAAATTCATAATGCTTTTGCTCACCTGTTACACTTGATTTAGTTAAACAAGATTTAGCAACTCCATTGAGTATCTCAATTTGTAAAGCCTCTTCTTCAAAATGAAAAGTAACGCCTTGCGCTACTGCGGTATCATACATGGCTTGCACAATACTATACATACCGAATTCAGGATACCAAGTGCCTCCTTTAATATCGGCATAGTTCATTAAACTATACAAGGCTGGTGTATTTTGTGGAAGGGCTCCTAAAAACAAAACCGGAAATTCCATTAAGGTTTGAATATAAGGATGTTTGAAAAAACGCGCTACATGTTTTTTCATAGATTGAAATACATCTAATTTAAAAACGCCCTTGATTAAATCAATGTCTATAAATTCTTTTAAAGAAATACCTGGCTGATGTACTAGTTTACCCACACCTATATCATATTTGAATTTAGCTTCTTCCATGAACTGGTCCAAGGCCTTGGCTGCACCGGGTTCTACGCTTTCTAATAAAGCTGCTAGTTCGGTATAATTAGCAGGCATATCCCAATGGGTTTCATCGAAGTAAACACGGTAAGAGGGGTCTAGTCTTTTTAATTTATAAAAATCGGAAACTTTTTTTCCAAAGGCTGCAAAATACCTTTCAAATACATCGGGCATCCAATACCAACTTGGACCCATATCAAATGTAAAACCTTGGGCTTCAAATTTTCTAGCACGGCCCCCAGGCAAATTATGTTTTTCAATAACAGAAACTGACCATCCTTTCTTTGCTAAAAAAGTAGCTACTGACATGCCGGCAAAACCAGCACCAATCACTAATGCTTTTTTAGAAGGGTTGGACATAGTTTAGTATCGTTGAATTTTCTGTTTTAATATTTTTCTAGCAAAGTGAATTCGACTTTTAATAGTACCTAAGGGCTCATTTAATTCATCTGCAATTTCATTATACTTATACCCTTCAAAATATAAATTAAAAGGCGTTCTGAATAGTTCAGGCAAGTCATAAATAAGCTGCTTCACTTCTCTCAAATTTAAGTTAGTCACGCCATCATTCAAAACCTTTGTTCTAGTTTGATCGATTAAAAAATCGTTGGGTGAATTGTCTAAAACCACCGATTGTTTCGCCTTTTTACGGTAATCATTAATAAAAATATTACGCATAATGGTATACAACCAAGCCTTGATATTGGTACCTACATTATACTTGTCTTTATTAGACAAGGCTCTGTAAAGGGTTTCCTGAAATAAATCCTTGGCCGCTTCATGATCCTTGGTTAAATTAATAGCAAAGGGCTTTAGAAAATCGGCATTTTCAGTAAGTAGTAGGGTGAATTCAGCGTTTGACATATAGTTCTGTTTAACTTTAAGAGAGTAAAGCTAAACATAATTATGATTCAAAATGGTTATTTTGTTTGATTTTTGAAAAAAATAGTTAAACATTTCGGATTTCTAAGCTTCAATAACCCCCTATTTCGGGTTATAAGAATTTAAAATACTGATAACCAATATTTTAAGAAAAGTCAAGGTTTTCAGCTAGTAGGCGTAAAACTTCGAAAATAGATAATTAGATAGTATTCAGAAACTGAATGGTCTCTCCTAAGCTTCGTTTAATGGAGATATTGGAAGCGACTTGTCCCTTATAATCACGAACAATTTGACCCGATAAAACCACTGGAGAGCTTTTATTAATTTTAGATAAACCATCTAGAAACTTATCCAATTTAAACTTCTTTGCAGGGGATGTAATATGACAAAATAGATAATCAGGTTTTGTTCTGCTCACTAAAAATTCAAGGTCTCCCATAGGTATATTGGTTCCTAAATAATCTACGTATATGCCATTTTGTTTTAATAAAAAATGTACATATAAAATGCCTAATTCATGGTACTCTGCTTCAGGCAAGAATAAAACCACTCTCTTTGTATATTTAGTTACTGGCGTTAATTTTTCAATGCCATAAATAATTTTCTGTCTTAAGATATTGGTTGCAAGATGCTCCTGTGCTGGGTTTATCTTGCTTGTCATCCAAAGTATACCCACTCTTTCTAAAAAAGAAAAGATGATTTCCACAATGGTTTTTTCAACCCCCTTTTGTGCTATATAATTATCTAATTGTTGTTCAAAGGCTGGCATGTTCAATGACACCATATCCTTAATCAAATTGTTCACTACCCTTTCCTTCTGCGCGTCCATTTGATTAATGGTAAGAATTTTTTCTTCCATTTGCTCCGGACTCATCTTATCAATATGCGAGATTTTGAAACCGTATTTATTTAAAAACGATACGTTTAAAATGGTCTTTAATTCAACGGCTGAATAGGTTCTTATATTCGTCTCAGTACGAGAGGGTTGCAGGAAATTATAGCGCTGCTCCCATATACGAATGGTGTGGGCCTTGATCCCAGAAACTTGCTCTAAATCCTTGATTGAATAAGTTGACATACCATAAGAACAACATATTTATAAAATTGTTCATTTTTTGTTTAAGAAAATAGAAAATAGCTGCTACAAACTAGAAAAATCTATTTTTTTAACTGTCTAAGGTATTCTCCATAGCCACTTTTAGCATATTTATCGGCTAAAACTAGTAATTGTGCCTTATCAATAAAGCCCATTCTAAAGGCCACTTCCTCAATACAGCCTATTTTTTGACTTTGACGCTTCTCTATGACTCTTACAAACTCACAGGCATCTGCCAAGGATTCAAAAGTACCAGTATCTAACCAAGCGGTACCTCTATTCATAATACCTACTTGTAATTGCTTACGCTCTAAGTACACCTTGTTAACATCGGTAATTTCGAACTCCCCTCTTGGAGAGGCAGGAATATTCTTAGCAATTTCAACCACAGTATTATCATAAAAATATAAACCTGGTACCGCATAATTTGATTTAGGCGCTTTTGGCTTTTCTTCTAATGAGATTGCATTGTTATTTTCGTCAAATTCCACAACACCATAACGCTCAGGATCATTTACTTCGTAAGCAAATACAGCTGCGCCATCTAAGTCGTTAAAAGATTGTACTAGTTTACTAAAACCTGCACCATAAAAAATATTGTCTCCTAAAACTAAAGACACTTTATCCTTACCAATAAAATCGGCGCCAATCACAAATGCTTGCGCTAGTCCGTTTGGAACAGCTTGTACTGCATAACTAAATTTGCAACCTATTTCAGCACCATCACCCAACAATCTTTTAAATTGATCATTGTCCTCGGGTGTAGTGATAATTAATACTTCTTTAATCCCCGCCAACATCAATACAGACAAAGGATAATAAATCATGGGCTTATCATAGATAGGCATTAATTGCTTACTGATACCCTTGGTAATAGGATACAACCTAGTACCTGATCCGCCTGCTAATATAATACCTTTCATAAACCTAATTTTTGTTTTTTATTTTTATAAGCTAGCCGCATATTCAGCAAAGCTTCCTAATGTTTTATCTTTTTCAGAAAATATTAATTCCGATGTAGCTAATTTCCAATCAATATTTAAATCCTTATCGTTATACATAATACCTACTTCATCGCCTGGCTCATAAAACTTATCTACCTTATAAAAGAAAGTAGCCGATTCACTTAATACTACAAATCCATGCGCAAAGCCCGCAGGAACAAAAAATTGTTTATGATTCTCTGCAGTAAGCTCAATGGTAAAATGCTGGCCAAAGCTAGGAGAACCTTTTCTTAAATCAACTACTACATCTAATACCGCCCCTTCTAAAACCCTTACTAGCTTTGCTTGTGCAGCGGCACCTCTTTGCATATGTAAACCTCTTAAAACGCCTTTGCTTGATCTCGATTGATTGTCTTGTACAAAATCAATTTCTAAACCACTGGCAGCTTTAAAATCTCTTAGGTTAAATGTTTCAATAAAATAACCTCTCGCATCGCCATGCACAGTGTCGTGAATAATAAAACAATCTTTTAAGGGTGTAGCTTCTATTTTCATTCTTTGGATCTTATCTATTTGAATACATGGAGTTATAATAGGTCTGATAATTGCCACTCGTTACATTTTCTAACCAAGGGCCATTATTCAAATACCAGTCAATGGTAGCTGCCAAGCCTTGCTCAAAAGTAACAGAAGGGCTCCAACCTAATTCTTTATTTAATTTAGTAGCGTCAATGGCATATCTGCGATCATGGCCTGGTCTGTCTTTCACATAAGTAATTAAGGCTTCGCTTTCTCCCACTGCTCTTCCTAGTTTAATATCCATTTGAGCACACATTAATTTTACTAAATCAATATTGGTCCACTCATTAAAGCCCCCAATATTATAAGTGTCTCCATTTTTACCTTCATGAAATATTAAATCAATGGCACGGGCATGGTCAATTACATATAACCAATCACGGGTGTATAAACCATCGCCATAAACAGGCAATGCTTTTTTATTGATAATATTATGTATAAATAAAGGAATTAATTTTTCTGGAAAATGGTTTGGTCCGTAGTTATTAGAACAATTAGAAACTACATAAGGTAGATGATAAGTTTCACCATAAGCGCGCACAAAATGATCACTGGCCGCTTTACTTGCTGAATAAGGTGAGTTAGGATCGTAGGCAGTGGTTTCTTTAAACAACCCTTCCTTACCTAAGCTTCCATAGACTTCATCAGTGGAGACATGGTAAAAAACATGGTTACGATTTTTCTCCCAAGAACCATCATGCGCTTTTTCATAACTTAAATCGCCCTTCCAATATTCTTTAGCCGTATTTAATAAGTTCACGGTGCCAATAACATTGGTATACACAAAATCTAAAGGAGATACAATGGACCTATCTACATGCGATTCTGCGGCCAAATGAATGACATCTGTAATAGCATGTTTTTGAAAAATGTCTTTTAAACTATCTGCCTCTAAAATATTGGCTTTTATAAAATGATAATTCGCTGCCTTTTCTATATCCTTTAAATTTTCTAAATTACCTGCATAGGTAAGTGCATCTAAATTAAAGATTTGATACTGAGGGTATTTGGTCACCATTAAACGTACCACATGTGATCCAATGAAGCCCGCCCCGCCTGTAATTAATATATTTTTTCCCATCTGAATTTGTATCTTACAAAGATATTAAAACGGGGCTATTTATTAGTAAATTTTTTATACTATAATATTCTATGAGTCAGCAGCGATATTATTCCCTTGATGTATTTAGAGGAGCCACTGTGGCGCTTATGATTCTAGTGAATAATCCGGGTTCTTGGGCCCATATTTATAGCCCTTTAGGACATGCAAGCTGGCATGGATGCACCCCCACCGATTTAGTATTCCCCTTCTTTTTATTTGCAGTGGGTAATGCGATGTCCTTTGTGATGCCCAAATTACAAAATGCAGGTGCTGCTGAATTTTGGACAAAAATAATAAAGCGTACACTTTTAATTTTTGGTATAGGACTGTTTTTAAATTGGAGCCCTTTTGTAAAATTCTCAGGTACTGAATTAGTTTTTAAGCCTTGGGAAATGGTGCGCATTTTAGGCGTCTTACAAAGAATTGCACTTTGTTATTTTTTCGCCTCTATTATTATTTATTATGGAAAATCTCGCATAGCACTGTTTATAGGCATGATGATACTAGTCATTTATTGGGTATTAACTTATTCATTAGGTGCTGCGGGACATCCCTTTAGTTTATCGGGCTATTTTGGCAATAGCATTGACCAAACTATTTTAGGTGTATCACATATTTATAAAGGAGAAGGCGTTCCCTTTGATCCTGAGGGACTAACCAGTACCTTCCCGGCTATTGTACAAGTGATACTTGGTTTTTTAGTAGGTGAATACATTCAGTTAAAAGGAAAAAATTATGAGATGTTGGCGCAAATCCTTTTAACAGGAGTGGTACTTATATTTGTAGGCTATATTTGGGATTTTAGTTTTCCTATTAATAAAAAAATATGGACCAGTAGTTATGTATTATATACTTCTGGACTTGCCATGGTGAGTTTAGGCATGCTTATCTATTTATTAGAATTTCAAAATGCAAAAGGAAAATGGAGTCATTTTTTCGATCTATTTGGAAAGAATCCCTTATTTGTATTTGTACTCAGCGGATTTTTACCGCGTGTTTTAGCCTTACTAAGATGGGTGGACCATAGGGACGAAAAAGGAGAACCCGTCTACACTTCAGCCCTGCCTTGGTTTTACGAAAATGTATGTAAGAATATAAATACTGATTTACGCGTAGGCTCTTTTGTATATGCCTTAAGTTTTATTGCTTTTTTTGGAGTACTTGCTTATTTCTTAGATAAAAAGAAAATATACATTAAAGTATAAAGTAGAACAATAAACGCGCGCTACTTATTCGAAAAGACTTTCTGCTTTTTCAATATTTTCAGGCTTACCTACATCTAATAAAATACTATCGCTATGATCGTAATAACCAATTGTACCTTTGGCTGCCGTTTGTAAATAAGCATCTATCAAAGAAAACTTACCCGTCATTTCTAAACTTGAATAAAAAGATGCATGTAGTATTTGAATGCCGCTAAATGCTTTAGCAATAGAATGAATGCCCACAGGCTGTTCAGTGTTATTTACACCTGCCCACTTTTCCTCACGTGTTGTATTATTTCTCCAGCCTATTAAATTACCTTCTGTTGTAAATAATAAATTTCTGCTTGAGACTCTGTTCGTTACTGCTAAAGTAGCAATATAATTTTCAGCACCCTCGGATAAAACTTTATCTGCTGCTATTAATTTATCAATATCTAAATTGGTTAAAATATCGGCGTTCATCACCAACCAATTTTCTTCTTGCTCAAAAAAAGATTTTGCAAAAACTACACCCCCTCCAGTTTCTAAAACTTCACTGCTTTCGTCAGAAATAGTTACGGTACTTCCCCAGCCTTTATTTGTTTCAACCGCCTCCATAATTTGATCTGCAAAATGATGCACATTCACCACTACTTCGTTAATGCCAAATGCTTGCAAGTATTCTACATTCCTTTGCAGCAAAGACTTTCCATTCACCATGGCCAAGGCCTTGGGATGAAAATCGGTAAAGGGCTTTAGCCTTGTACCTAAACCTGCTGCTAAAATCATGGCTCTCATAGAATCAATTATTTAACCCAATTTTCTTTATTGGTATGTGCTAGCAATACTTTGATCTTGTATTTATTTCTAAGATGCCTTGCCGTTTGTTCTGCGGCAAATACACTTCGATGTTGCCCCCCTGTACATCCAAAATTTATATGTAGTGAAGTGAATCCTCTTTTTAAATAATCTTCTACAGTAATGTCTATTAAATCCCAAACGCTATTTAAAAAACTATTCATTTTAGTTCTTTGTTCTAGAAAATCTTGAACGGGTTTGTCTAAGCCCGATTGTTTTTTATATTCTTCTACCCTTCCTGGATTTAATATACCTCGCATATCAAATACAAAGCCACCGCCATTCTCAGAACTATCCGAAGGAATTCCTTTTTTATAACTAAAGCTATTAATAGTAATTTCTAAAGGTGTATTTGCACCAGCAGTAGGTGGCGTAAAACGTTCTATGACTTCATCACTTACCATCCACTTCAAGATAGAAGCAAAAACAGGTGTGTCTTTGTCTAAAGCATAAGTTTGTAAAAAACTTTTTAAATTTTCTAAGCCCAAAGGAATGCTAGTTAAAAAATGCGCCTTTCTCTCAAACAAACCTCTAAAGCCATAGGCGCCTAAAACTTGTAATAATCTTAATAGTACAAAACCATTGTACTGCTTTTTAAATGTTGCAGCCTCTAAAGGACTTGGCAATAATTTTTGTAATTCAGTAATATAATGATCTAATAATTTTTCTTTCCATTCATTGGATAGCCCTGCCTTGGCCTGCCATAACAAGGAAGCCACATCATAAGGTAGTCCACCTTGCATACCACCTTGGAAGTCGATAAAATACACTTCCCCATTTTGTACCATAATATTTCTGCTCTGAAAATCGCGGAACATAAAATTATCAAAATGACTTACCGCTAGTTGATCGCTTAATATTTCAAACTCATCAATTAAAGCTTGCTTATCATAAGGATATTGCAAAGTATCTAAGAAATAATATTTATAATATAATAAGTCGGTTAAAATAGAATGCTTACCAAAATACTTAGAGGTTAAACACTTAGAATAATCTAAACCCTTAGCTCCTTCAATTTGTAATTTTGCTAAGGCGGTTAAACTTTTTTGAAATAATAAAAATACGAATTCTGTTTTTCCTTCTTTTTCTAAAACATCCAATAAAGAAACTGCTCCAACGTCTTCTTGTAAATAAGTATTGCAAGATTCATTCACTGCTAAAATTTTAGGAACGGGCATTCCCTTTTCATAAAAATAATTAGCGAAGTAAATAAAGGTTTGATTTTCCTTAATATTTAAATTATATGTTGCAATCCATGATTGCTCCCCTTGACTAATTCTAAAATAGATACGATCGCCCCCGCTTTGAGGTATTTTCTGAATTCGATCCCAAGCATGGGGATGAATTGTATTATATAGATTTTCAATATGTTTTAAAATAGCCTCCATGGGGTAAAAAATTGATGCATTATGCCTATTAAAAGTAATTAATTATAGCGTATAAATCACAAAACCTGAAAAACTTGTACACCGGGTTAAATAAAAAGCTAGAAGTTTATTTAATAAACTATACTATTTTATTGCTGCAAGAAATTGGCTAATAGGCTATGGAAATGATGTGTGCCTTGTTCGCGCAAAGTGGCATATCTTCCATAATGGTAAAAACGCGAACGAATGCCTTCTTGTACATGCTGTACAATTTCTTCATCCTCTTTTTCTACAGTATCTAAGCCGCTTCCAGCACCTTGGCCTAGCTTGCTTGCATCAAATACGAAACTTAAAAAACTTACCTTGGTATTGCCCGCATCAATGGGCGTAATGATATTCACCGACAAGCCCCAAGGATAAAAATTAAACATCATATTAGGAAACACCCAGAAATAATAAGCAGCTATTTTTTTACCTGCATCGGTATGCGCTGTAGGAATATCAAAACAATGCTCGTTGTTTTTCGCAATCCCTAATTGCAAACTTGCATAAGTAAATAGTTCAGTGGAATAATCTTTGAAATCTAAAAAAGCATTAAGTCCTGGATGTACAAAAGGAATATGAAAACCTTCTAAATAATTTTCACAGTACAATGCCCAATTAGATTTAATATAATAATCATTCGATCTAGATGCATCAAAAACTAATTTATCAATAGGTAGCCAGCCCACTCGCTTTTGCATTGCTTGAAAAAAAAGTTCCGGACCAATTCCTTTGGCTAATTGTGTAAATAATAAAGGGCCCCACTTAAATAAAGGCAAGCTATGTAAATGATTATTTTCTGGAATAAAATTTTCAACAGCCGTAAACTCTGGCATGGAAATAAATTTCCCATCTAAATGAAAAGCCCTTCCATGGTATTTACAACGCAAATGCTTTTGCGCTGAACAAGGTTCATAGACCATTAAATTTCCTCTGTGAGTACAAACATTGGATAAACAATGAACTTGATTATTTGTATCTCTGGTAAGTACCAAGGGTTCATTCATAAAATTTTCCAATAATTTAAATGGATATGCGTCGCCTACATTCGGAATCATTCCTGTATGTCCAATATACTGCCAGCTAGGGGCAAATATTTTTTCTTTAGAAGCTTCTAGTATTTGAGGCTCTAAATAAAAAGAAGTGTCAATAGTTTTAGCCCTTCCAATAATAGGATCGATATAAAATTTATGCATACTGCCTCTGTTTCGAGTCCAAGATACGCCAACCCCCTTGATAAAGTCCTGATATTAAACCGCCTACAATAAATAAACCTGCCAAAACAGGGTATAAATAGCAGAAAAAAAGGGTATAAATAAATCTATTAAATAC
>CALDSE010000075.1 GCA_937911175.1 uncultured Sediminibacterium sp. | reverse complement strand
TTTTCATTCAGGATTTATCTAAAGGAGCCATTGTTATTATGTATGGTATTACTGTTGGGAAAATTATAGTGGATCAAGTTTTGTTGGGTGTACGCATGTCGGTGGAAAATACCAAACATGAAGCGGATGCTTATGCTTATCGTGGTAATGATTATGCGTGGCAAGCACCTAATATTGAAAAGTATGCGACAAAAACATTTAATGGTTATCACAGAGCAGATGGAAAAGTAGGTACTGCCAATTATTGGTTATTTATTCCAACCGTTTTTTGTGAAAATAGAAACTTAGATGTGATTAAAGAATCATTACACCATGCATTAGGCTATACCATTACTGATAAGTACAAAGAGTTTACAGAACAATTGGTTGCTACCTTCCAACAAACAGGAAGTATGGGTATTGAAGAGCATACTGCATTAGTACCCATTTCACATCACCGTATTTTTAAAAACATTGATGGTATTAAATTTTTAAATCACCAAGGAGGTTGCGGTGGTACAAGGCAAGATGCATCCACATTGAGTAACTTGCTTGCAGCTTATGCGGATCATCCTAATGTAGCTGGCATAACTTTATTGAGTTTAGGTTGTCAACATTTACAAGTGTCTGAATTTAAAAGTGATTTGAAAAAAAGAAATCCAAATTTTAATAAGCCACTGATCACTTTTGAACAACAGCAATCACAAAGTGAGGAGCAATTAATTAAATCAGCCATTCAACAAACATTGGTTCATTTGGTGGAAGTAAATAAAATTGAACGTCAGCCTGCACCCTTAAGTAAATTATGTATTGGCGTTAAATGCGGTGGAAGTGATGGCTTTAGTGGTATATCCGCGAATCCTGCTGTTGGCCATGCAGCTGATATTTTAGTAGCCTTGGGCGGACAAATATTACTTGCAGAGTTTCCTGAATTATGTGGAGCAGAACAAGAATTAATTGATAGAGCAGTGGATGAAAAAACAGCGAATAAATTTATTAGACTGATGGAAGAGTATAATAAAATGGCGCATGCAGTAGGAAGTGGATTTCATATGAATCCTTCTCCAGGTAATATAAAAGATGGGCTAATCACTGATGCTATTAAAAGTGCGGGGGCATGTAAAAAAGGTGGAACCGCTCCAGTAGTGGATGTATTAGATTATACCGAAGCTGCCACCAAGGCAGGCTTAAGTTTAGTTTGTACTCCAGGCAATGATGTAGAAGCTACTACAGGAAAGGCGGCAAGTGGCGCTACCTTAATTTTATTTACAACTGGCCTAGGTACGCCGACGGGTAATCCTGTATGTCCTGTGATAAAAGTTTCTACCAATACAAAACTAGCCAATCGCATGTCTGATATCATAGACATTAATACTGGAGAAATTATTGATGGTATTAAAACTATCGAACAAATGGGAGAAGAAATTTTAGACTACTGCATTAAAGCCGCAAGTGGAGAAGTCATTCCAAAAGCAGTGCAATTACATCAGGACGATTTTATACCTTGGAAAAGAGGCGTCTCCTTATAAAAAATAGAAGAATCATTTTACAATAAATTATTAATACCATGTTTTTACTTCATCAAAAAACGGCAGTTGTCACTGGAGGTGGCAGTGGGATTGGAAAAGAAGTTTGTATCGTATTAGCAAAACAAGGTGCTAAAGTATATGTGGTGGACCTTAGTGAGCAAAGCGCTAATGACACAGTTGACATCATTAAAAAAGAGGGCGGTGAAGCAAAATCAATTGTAATTGATGTGACGAATCAAAAAGTATTAATGACAGCTTATGCTCAAATTGAAGCGGTTCATATTTTAGTGAACTGTGCAGGTATATCACATATAGGCAACGCTACTAGTACTGAAGAGCAGGATTTTGAAAAAATATTTAATGTCAATGTGAAAGGCGTATACAATAGTTTACATGCAGCTATACCTATTATACAAAAATCAGGCGGAGGCGCTATTGTTAATATTAGTTCCATTGTTGCCAAGGTGGGCGTGTCGGACCGCTTTGCTTATGGGATGAGCAAAGGTGCTGTGCATGCTATGACATTGAGTGTGGCTAAGGATTATATAAAAGATAATATAAGATGTAATAGTATCTCTCCTGGAAGAGTGCATACTCCTTTTGTAGATGGCTTCTTGAAAAAGAATTACCCAGGCAAAGAGACAGAAATGTTTGATAAATTATCTAAAACACAGCCCATTGGTAGAATGGGTAAGCCTATTGAAATAGCACATCAAGTTTTATATTTGTGTAGTGATGAAGCTAGTTTTATTACCGGTAGCGATTATGCCATTGATGGCGGTTACGTTACTTTAAATAGTTAAAAATGAAATTAATAAGATTCGGAAAAGAAGGTAAAGAAAAACCAGGTATTCACTTAGATGGGAAAAACTATGACCTAAGTGCTTTTATTAAAGATTATGATGAAAGTTTTTTTGAGCAAAATGGTTTGCAAAAATTAACAGGTATTGTTAATGAAGAAAAATTACCATTAGTAGAAGATGGCCAAAGAATTGGATCACCTATTGCTAGGCCTTCTAAAATATTATGTATTGGTTTAAACTACGCAAAGCATGCAAAGGAAACAGGAGCAGCTATTCCAACAGAACCTATACTATTTATGAAGTCTACCAGTTCTTTAACTGGACCCTTCGATAATATTATTATTCCGAAAAATTCAGAAAAAACAGATTGGGAAGTAGAGTTAGGAGTAGTGATTGGAAAAAAAGCAAGTTATGTAAGCGAGGCAGAAGCTATGGATTATGTAGCAGGTTATGTTTTACATAATGATGTGAGTGAACGCGCTTTTCAATTAGAAAGAGGTGGCACTTGGGATAAAGGAAAGGGTTGCGATAGTTTTGCACCACTGGGTCCTTGGTTGGTTACTAAAGATGAAATACCTAATCCGCATCAATTAAGATTATGGTTAAGTTTAAACGGCAAGATGATGCAGGATAGTAATACAGATGATTTAATCTTTAACATACCACAACTTATTTCTTATAGCAGTCAATTTATGACCTTACTACCAGGCGATGTCATTAGCACGGGAACCCCTGCTGGTGTGGGTCTTGGCTTTAGTCCCAATATTTATTTAAAACCAGGAGATATTGTTGAACTAGGTATTGATGGTTTAGGCAGCAGTAAACAAACTGCTATTGCCTATCAAAAATAAAACTATTTCAAAAATGAAAATCATTGATACACATCAGCATTTTTGGAATTACGATCCCAAAACACATGATTGGATTAATGAAGACATGAGGGTAATTCGAAAAGATTTTCTACCTGCAGATTTAGCGCCTATATTAAAAGAAAATAATGTCGATGGCTGTATTGCAGTGCAAGCAGATCAAACAGATGCTGAAACTCAAATTTTAATAAGAGAAGCCAATCAAAATTCTTTTATAAAAGGCGTAGTGGGCTGGGTAGATTTAAATTCAACTGAAATTGAAGCAGCATTAGCATCCTATACAGACACAAAAATGCTTAAAGGTTTTAGACATATTTTACAAGCTGAACCAAAAGGTTTTATGTTAGCCCCTAGTTTTAAAAAGGGAATAGACGCATTAACAAAATATAATTATACTTATGACTTATTAATATATGCGAGCCAATTAAAAGAAGCCAAAGAATTTATCTCAAATCATAGTACACAACCCATTGTCATTGATCATCTAGCCAAACCTAATATAAAAGAAGGTGAATGGGAGAACTGGAAAAAAGATATAAATGAAATTGCTCAATACCCCAATGTATATTGTAAAATAAGTGGGATGGCTACTGAGGCCAACTGGAATACCTGGACAATGGATACACTAAAACCCTATATAGATACAGTGGTAGAAG
>CALDSE010000074.1 GCA_937911175.1 uncultured Sediminibacterium sp. | reverse complement strand
TTTTTTTTATAAATTTTCTTTGGAATTTTAGATAATTCTTTCAATAAGATTTCAATAGAGTAGCTTTTGATATTTATTTTTTTTAATGCAAATAAAAGAAATAGTATTCCGGAGGCACTTCCAATGATAATTAAAACCCATTTAAAATAACCCAAATACAGTAACCCAATTATTCCAAAAAATACACTGACAATTACTTGAGCTCCATTGCAAATCAAATTCAAAAAAAAAATTTTTTTAGTTTGTCTTTTTTCGAAAAACAGGGCTTTTCCAGCGTATTCTCCTATACCATTGGGAGTGAATAATCCAGCTGTTAATGAGCTTAACGCTTGATTTGTAGCTTCAAATATAGTTATTGGTTTTATATACGCGCGCTATGGTTTCTTTAGTATCATTATCCGAAATGCTATAACTAGTCAATGCGTTACTTAGTGTACTAAAATTGTTTTGCATCATTTCTAGGATCCGAACAAAATTACTTGGATTGCCTACATCCATGGCATTAGATACAGTCACAACAGAAGGCTTTACTTCATATTTTTCAGTAGCCATGTATCTTGTGACAACATCATTTGCGTTACATGCCGCAACAAAATGTCCCAAGGGTAAGCCACTTTCCTTTGCAATCATACCTGCACATATATTCCCAAAATTACCACTCGGCACTACGATATTCATAGGAGGATAGATGCCATCCGAATCCTGATATTTTGCAACCCACTGTTGCCATGCGAAAAAATAATATAATTGCTGCGGTAACCATCTAGCCACGTTTATTGAATTAGCAGAGGTTAAATTATAGGCTGCATTTAATTCTCCATCCATAAATGCTTCTTTCACAATTGCTTGACAATCATCAAAACTTCCATCCACTTCCAAAGCGGTAATATTTTGGCCTAATGTGGTTAATTGTAATTCTTGAATAGGGCTCACCTTCCCTTTGGGATATAATATAATTACATTCACGCCCGTCACCCCTAAAAACCCATTGGCCACTGCACCTCCAGTATCTCCACTAGTTGCGACTAATACGGTGTTTGGTTTTTCGCCTTGTGTTTTATCTTCTTGTGATTTGTGATCATTCGCTGTAGCATTTTCTGCGCGCGCTTGTTTAGAAAAATATCCCAAGCACCTACTCATGAATCGCGCACCCACATCCTTAAATGCAAGTGTGGGACCATGAAATAATTCAAGAGAAGAAATGGTATCGGTGATAGGAACTAATGGAAAATCGAAGTTGATGGTTTCGGCGCAAATGTTTTTTAAAGTAGCATCATCAATGGTGCCTCCAACATAAGGGCGCATTACCTCAAAAGCCAAACTTGCTTTATCTAATGTTTTAAAATTCTCAATTTGTGTTGCAGTAAATTTCGGAATCTCCATTGGAAAATACAATCCCTTATCAGGCGCTTGACCTGTAATGGCCGCGGCTCTGAAATCAACATTGGGTGATTGTTTTTGTAAACTATAATACTGCATTGAGACTACTATTTATATTTTCAGTTGATTTTAATTTAGTTTTATTTCGAATTGAAATTGCTATTTATTATGTTTTTAGTTTAAAGTAAAATGTTAGACTATATGATCCTTACTAACATTGAGTTCTAGCAACCCCTCATTTAGTTATAATTAAAATCTAAAAAAATCAATAAACATATATAGAATTCAATAAGTTTTAAGTCCCGGTATTAAATAAAATCAGCTACAATTTCTACGCCTTTTTGATTAATGGTGGTTACATAAGTGTGATGTGGTAAATTCATTCCCGCATACAATTCATGCATTTCTTTTTCAACCGCTTTGGCAATTTCTTCGGTCTTACTTAACATAAATATAGAAGGACCTGATCCTGAAATACCACCGCCTAAAGCCCCTGCTTGTTTACAAGCCAATTTTAAAGCATCAAAACCAGGTATTAATATAGAACGCACCGGTTCAATAATAACATCTTCTAAAGACCTACCAATTAAATCATAGTCTGATTTCATTAAACCTGCAACTAGTCCTGCTATATTGCCCCACTGCTTAATGGCATCTTTTAAAAGTACTTGTTGTCTTAATATACTTCTTGCATCCGAAGTTCTTACTTCAATTTGCGGATGCACAATAGTAACATGCAAAGTAGGAGAAGGCAGTGCAATAATTTCTAAAGGAAAAATAGATCTCACCAAGGTAACTCCTCCAAAAATACAAGGCGCAATATTATCGGCATGCTTTACACCCGATGCTAGTTTTTCACCATTCATAGCAAATCGCACTAAATCATCTTTTGAAAATATATTGCCCACTAAATAATTAGCTCCTACCACTGCACCCGCAGCACTAGCAGCGCTAGAACCCACACCACTGCCGGGTTTGATAAGCTTATTAATTTTTACTTCAAATTTGATTTTAGAACTGCTACTGCTATTTTGCTTTTCTTCATACTCTTCTAAAAAAGCAAGCAAGGCAGCGCCTGCCACATTTTTTTCTGGGTCGGTGGGTAAATTGTAATTATCAATATTAATTATGGTAATACTTGGTTCGTTTTCAGCGCGTGTCATCCACCTCATTTCCATTTCATCATATGGACTATTCACAGCAAAGCCCAAGATATCAAAACCGCATACCATATTCGCTACAGTAGCGGGGGCTTTTATTTTTATCCATTGATTTTCTGAAAACATTTTCTATATCTATTTAGAAGAATACTTTTTAAACTCTTGCAGCTCTTATGATATCAGCAAATACACCCGACGCTGTTACATCGGCTCCGGCACCTGCACCCTTTACCACTAATGGTAGTTCAGGATAACGCATTGAATAAAATAAAACTAAATTATCCTTACCATATAAATGATAAAAGTCTGAACTTGGTTCAATATGTTGTAATCCTACTTTTGCAGTTCCTTTTCTATCCGCGTTAATTTGAAAACTTGCCACAAATTTTAATTTGCAATTTTTAGCAGCTGCTGCTTCATATATCTTTTTAAAATGCGGTTCTTGTTTTTCCATCTCTGTATAAAAATCTTCTACCGAACCATTAAAACAACTAGCAGGTAAAAAAGACTCATTAGTAATACCTGTCATCTCTATTTTATGTCCTGCTTCTCTGGCTAGAATCATAATTTTACGCATTACATCGGTGCCACCTAAATCTAATCTTGGATCGGGTTCGGTATACCCTTCTGCCTGCGCCTGTCTTACTATTTTTGAAAAAGGAATACTGCCATCGTAATTATTAAACACATAATTTAAAGTGCCCGATAAGACTGCTTCAATTCTGTTGATATTGTCTCCACTTCTAATTAAATCGTTTAAAGTACCAATAATGGGTAAACTCGCTCCCACATTGGTTTCAAATAAGAAAGCTGCATTGAATTCTCTAGCCAATGACTTTAATTTTGCATAATGCTCATAAGGAGATGAGCAGGCAATTTTATTACATGCCACTACCGATACCGCTTTCCCTAATAACTGCATATACACATCCGATACTGTTTGATGCGCAGTTACGTCAACAAATACACTATTGCGTAAATTATTATCAAGTATGGTGTTTACATATTGGGTGATATTTCCTGCAGGGGCTGCGGCTAATTGCTCACGCCAATTCGATAAATCAATGCCCTCTGCATTAATTAATTGCTTTTTACTATTGGCAATACCCACAATATTTATTTGCAAACGTAGTGTAGCTTGTAAATAAGGAACTTGCTTTTTTATCTGGTCTAATAATTTACTCCCTACATTACCCGCACCCGCTATATACACATTCACCTGCTTATAAGTAGTTTCAAAAAACTCTTCATGAAGTACGTTAATGGCTTTATCTACATCCTGCGTGGCAATAACCGCTGAAATATTTTTCTCAGAAGAACCTTGTGCAATGGCTCTTACATTAATACCATTTCTTCCAAGCACCCCAAACATTTTTCCACTTACCCCAGGATGGCTTTTCATTTGTTCACCCACAAGCGCTAAAATAGAAACGTCTTTTTCTATAATTAAAGGTTCTACCTTCTGTGTATTTATTTCTTCTTCAAACTCAGCATCCACTGCTATCTTAGCCAAATGTGCATCTTGCAAATTCACGCCCACACAAATCGAATGCTCCGAAGAGCTTTGTGTGATTAATATAATATTGATTTGCTTTTTTGCAAGTGCATCAAATAATCTTTTAGAGAAACCTGGTATACCCACCATACCAGTTCCTTCCAAGTTTAATAAGCAAATATCATTTATACTAGAAATGCCTCTGATAAAATTTTTATCGGCAGAGGATTCGTTTTTAATAATAGTGCCCGCATGGGCTGGATCAAAAGTATTTTTTATCCATACGGGTATATTTTTTTGCATCACCGGCTGAATCGTAGGAGGATAAATAACCTTAGCGCCAAAATGCGATAACTCCATGGCTTCTTGATAAGAAATTTCTGCAATTTCTTTGGCGTTTTGAACGATGCGTGGATCGGCTGTCATTAAACCACTTACATCAGTCCATATTTCTAAAGCGCTTGCTTGTAAAGCAGCTGCATAAATAGCGCCTGTATAATCGGAGCCTCCTCTACCAAGCGTTGTGGTATTGTCATCCCCGTCTGATGCTACAAAACCAGGAGCTATATATAAATCGAATGCATTTTCAGGTGCTGCAAAATAATTTGCTATGTTTTTATAGGTAAGTGGCTTGTCTACCACTGCATTAAAATAATTAGAATTGGTTTTGATAAGTTCACTAGAATTAACCCACTGTTGCTTAATACCCTTTGACTCAAAAATAGCTGAGATAATTTTACTAGATAATAATTCTCCGTAGCTAATAATTTTATCCTGCATGCGCATAGATACTTCCTTCAACATAAATAAAGCCTCGGAGTGGCTTTCTAACTCATTAATAAGTTGCTTTACCAAACTTAAAGTACTGCTTTGCTCTTTATTGGGAACTAATGCATGAACAGCATCTAAATGCTTTTGCTCAATGTTTTGAATAATGGTTTTGTACGCTTCGTTCCCTTGAGCCGCTGTTTGTGCTAGCGTGATTAACTCATCCGTCACCCCACTCATCGCAGAAACCACTACAATAGTTTTTTCTTTTTGTAAACTAGTAATTACAATAGCCGCCATTTGATTGATTGCCTCTTCACTACCCACCGAACTTCCTCCAAACTTTAAAACCTGCATAACCCTTTTTATTTTCTATATTAAATAGCCGTAAATATTATCGTCCTTGTTTATTTCATCATAATTAATATGATACTTCTTCATATTCTCAATAAGGGTAGTATGATCGGCCTTGGTTCTTAATTCTATTCCCAGTAAGGCTGGGCCCGCTTCCTTATTATTTTTTTCTATATATTCAAATCTGGTGATATCATCATAAGGTCCTAATACTTTATTGACAAATTCTTTCAATGAACCTGGTCTTTGTGCAAAGCGAATTAAAAAATAATGCTTTAAGCCTTCATAGGTTAAAGAGCGTTCTTTAATTTCTTGCATGCGCGCAATATCATTATTACCTCCACTTACAATACATACAATGGTCTTGCCTTTTATTTGATCGGCGTAATGGTCCAAAGCAGCTACCGACATAGCGCCTGCGGGTTCCACTACAATGGCTTCTTCATTATACATTTGTAAAATAGTAGTACAAATTTTTCCTTCCGGCACTAAATGCATATCATCTAAAGCATCCTTGCAAAAAGAGAAAGTGACATCCCCCACTCTTTTTACAGAAGCGCCATCAACAAACTTATCTATGTTTTCTAATTCAACAGGCTCTCCAGACTTTAATGCCCAGAACATACTCGGTGCCCCTTCTGGTTCTAATCCAATAATTTTAGTTGTTGGTGAATGCTCTTTAAAATAAGTTCCCACGCCGGCACTTAAGCCACCACCACCCACGGGTACAAATAAATAATCGATAGGGTCCTTGGTAAATGTTTTAATGTCATCTAAAATTTCTACACCCACTGTGGCCTGTCCTTCAATAATGGAAACATGATCAAAGGGAGGTATGAATGTCATTCCGTGTTCTAAAGTATAGGCCTTCGCGGCCACTGCTGTATCGTCAAAAGTATCACCTACTAAAATTACTTTCACAAAATCTTCACCAAACATTTTTGTTTGATTTACTTTTTGTTGTGGTGAAGGAATAGGCATGAATACAACACCGCAGACGCCTAGTTTTTTACAACTATACGAAAAGCCCTGTGCGTGGTTACCTGCACTAGCGCAGACTACCCCTTTATCTAATACTTCTTTAGAGAGCTGACTCATCATATTATACGCGCCTCTTAATTTATAAGAACGTACAATTTGTAAGTCTTCTCTTTTAAAATAAACATTACACCCATACTTACGAGACAAGTTTGCGTTAAACTGAAGCGGGGTATGTGTTACCACCGGCTTCAATCTTTTGACTGCAGCCTCGATATCAAGTGTAGGTTTATTTATTTTCTTTGCTTCACTCATACTTAATCACTTTTCTATTTTATCCTAACTAAATAATTCTAAAGAACTATTTACCTGGTTGATTCTCTGGTCTTAAACTTCTTACAGTTTTTCCCGCTTGCCACATTTCACTATTGTGTAATTCAGCTAATTCCACTTCTAGTTTTTCACGGTAATCGGCCTTACTATTTAAGTCAATAGAACGAGCCGATTCTTTTCCTGTAGCAACACTATTGTATAAATCTGTAAATACTGGCATAGTCGCATCGCGGAATTTTTTCCACCAATCCAAAGCTCCTCTTTGTGCAGTCGTTGAACAGTTGGCATACATCCAATCCATTCCGTTTTCTGCAACGAGTGGCATTAATGATTGTGTTAATTCTTCCACTGTTTCATTGAATGACTCAGAAGGGCTATGTCCGTTTTTACGCAATACTTCGTATTGGGCTGCAAAGATACCTTGAATTGCGCCCATTAATGTGCCTCTTTCCCCAGTTAAATCAGAAAAAACCTCTTTTTTAAAGTTTGTCTCGAATAAATAGCCCGATCCGATGGCAATACCTAGGGCAATTACCCTGTCCCAGGCCTTTCCTGTAGCGTCTTGGAAGATGGCATAACTAGAATTTAAGCCACGGCCTTGTAAGAACATTCTTCTTAAAGAAGTTCCAGAACCTTTAGGGGCTACCAAGAATACATCCACATCGGCTGGAGGTACAATACCTGTTTGCTCGTTGAATGTAATACCAAAGCCATGAGAAAAATACAAGGCCTTGCCTGGGGTTAAATGTTTTTTAACGGTTGGCCACATCGCAATTTGTGCAGCATCACTTAATAAATAACAAATAATAGTTCCTTTTTCTAAAGCCTCTTCTATTTCAAATAATGTAGTGCCTGGTACAAAACCATCAGCAATTGCTTTATCCCAACTTTTTGAATTTTTTCTTTGTCCGATAATTACATTAATACCATTTTCTTTTTGGTTCAATGCTTGTCCAGGACCTTGAACACCATAGCCAATAACAGCAATCGTTTCATTTTTTAATACTTCCTGTGCTTTTGCTAATGGGAACTCTTCGCGAGTAACTACATTCTCTTCTGTTCCGCCGAAATTTAATTTTGCCATTTTAATAAGTGTTTAGATTTTTTGTTTAATTAATTTATTTTAAATATTTCTGTTATTTGTTTTTATTTGATTTTTATTTTGTACTCTTTTTTTATTATACTTTATGTAGGTTTTATATTGAAGATTTGTTGATAAAGATTTTACATCGTAAATACTGCTTCTCTTTTACCTAGGTATTCATTTTCTATCACTTCTTCACTAGGTTGCTTTTGTTCAAAGTCCTTTAATTTTTCGTGAAAGCCGCTACTTTCCTTTATAATAGCCACTCTTGCGCTACGCACGAATTCCACTAAGCCAAAGGGTTCCAAGGCTTTCATCAGTTTATTGGTCTCTTCTCTATGTCCTGTTGTTTCAAAAACAATAAAATCTTTTCTAATGGCCACTGCACGCGCACCGTATTCTCTTAATAATCTTTCTACTTTTACTTTCTCTGTAATTTCTTCCGACAATACTTTATATAATGCAAGCTCCTGCCAAACAATTTCATCATTGGTATTGAAATAAGCTTTTAATACTTCTACCTGCTTTTCAATTTGTCTTACAATTTTCGTCACCACATCACGAGACTCCATTACTACAATCGTGAAACGGTGTATGCCGTCAATTTCAGAGGGAGATGTATTTAAACTTCCGATATTAATTTTTCTTCTAGAAAAAATAATAGCAATACGATTCAATAACCCTACTTGGTTTTCGGTATACACTGTAATTGTGTATTCTTGTTTTTCAGTATTTGTTTCCATATTATTAGATCTTTAATTTATCTGTTCTTTATTTTTTAACTTTACTTTTAAAATATTCTACTTCGGTCTTATTTTAATCTGATTTCACTTACGCTACAACCCTGTGGTACCATCGGAAATACATTGTTTTCTTTGCCCACCATAACTTCTAACAAATAAGAACCCTTATGTGCTAGCATAGTTTGAATGGCTGTTTGTAAATTTTTACGGTGCTCTACTTTAGATCCCTCAATACCATAAGCCTTGGCTACCATTACATAGTCGGGGCTTTGAATATCTACAAAGGAGTAACGCTTATCGTTAAAAAGTTGCTGCCACTGACGCACCATGCCTAGGAACTGATTGTTTAAAATCATTATCTTAACATCAACTCCTGTTTGCATAATAGTTCCTAATTCTTGAATGGTCATTTGTATACCACCATCTCCAATCACTGCAATGACTGTTCTATCTAATGCACCAAACTTTGCACCAATGGCTGCAGGTAAAGCAAATCCCATGGTACCTAGTCCACCCGATGTTACATTCGATCTTGTTTCATTAAACTTAGCGTACCTGCAAGCCACCATTTGATGCTGGCCTACATCTGTTACCACCACTGCATTTCCTTTGGTTGTTTCGTTTACTATTCTTATCACTTCACCCATGGTCATCTCTTCCGTACTAGGATTCAATTCCTCTTTTATACATTGATCATATTCTTGTTGTGTATAGTCTGCAAAAACTTTTAACCATTCTGATCTATCTTTTTCTTGAATACCTAAAGTAAGCAGTGGTAATGTTTCTTTACAATCGCCCCAAACACCTACATGGGCTTTTACATTTTTATCTATCTCAGATGGGTCAATATCTAAATGAATCACTTTTGCTTGCTTTGCGTACTTATCTAGTCTTCCTGTAACGCGGTCATCGAAACGCATACCCACTGCAATAAGTACATCACACTCATTCGTTAATACATTCGGACCATAGTTTCCATGCATGCCTAACATGCCTACATTCTGTGGATGGTCGGTAGCTAGAGCGCTCAAACCCAAGATGGTCCAGGCTGCTGGCATACCCGACTTTTCTATAAAATTTTTAAATTCTTTTTCTGCCTTCCCTAAAATAACTCCTTGTCCAAAAATGACTAAAGGTTTTTTAGCATTATTAATTAAGGCAACTGCTTCGTCTATAAAACTTTTACGAATGACTGGCTTTGGTCGGTAACTTCTTATATGATTACAAGGCGTATAACCTTCATAATCGAAAGATTGTATTTGTGCATTCTTGGTAATATCAATTATTACCGGGCCTGGCCTTCCACTTCTTGCTAAATAAAATGCCTTGGCTAATATGCCTGGAATTTCTGTTGCATCGGTCACTTGATAATTCCATTTCGTAACCGGCATAGTAATATTAATAATATCTGTTTCTTGAAAAGCGTCGGTTCCTAATAAATGTGCGAACACTTGTCCTGTAATACAAACAAGTGGCGTGCTATCTATCATGGCATCGGCTAAGCCTGTTACTAAGTTGGTAGCGCCTGGTCCGCTAGTTGCAAATACCACACCTGCTTTTCCTGAAGTACGCGCATAGCCTTGTCCAGCATGTATTCCACCTTGTTCATGTCTTACTAAAATATGTTTTAGTTTGTCATTATAATCATACAACGCATCGTAGATCGGCATGATGGCGCCACCTGGATAACCAAAAATAGTATCAGCACCTTCCGCAATACATGCTTCCAATACCGCTTGCGAACCTGTTAAAGTAGTTGGCGAAATTTTCGCATCTACTTTTTGTTCTGTTGTTTTTGCAATTATCGTTTCCATAAAATCATTTTTTTAATTCTCGTCCGTTACACATCCTTCACTTGCATCCTTCACCAACTTTGCATATTTCCAAAGATTATAAAGAAATGCTGCAAACTTATAAAGTTTCTAAAGACAAATCGCATTCGCAAAAAGATGCCGTGCAGTTTATTAAACAAAAATTGGATTCAGCCAAATGGTTTATTGATGCGATTCGCCAACGTCAGGAAACACTTTTTGTTACGATGAATGCCATTATGCATTTCCAACAGGAATATTTCCTTGATGGGGAAGAAACCAAATTGAAACCAATGATTTTGAAGGATATTGCGGAACGTGTACAGATGGATATTTCAACCATCTCGCGCGTAGCGAACAGTAAATACATTCAGACTAATCACGGGGTATATTCTTTGAAACACTTTTTCTCCGAATCGCTTTCAACGGATAGTGGCGAGGAGGTTTCTACCCGAGAGGTGAAACAAATTTTATTGGATGCGGTGGAGAAGGAGGACAAACGTACACCACTACCGGATGAGAAACTGATGGAAATATTAAACGAAAAGGGCTATAACATTGCCCGAAGAACCATTGCTAAGTATCGAGAACAATTAAATATTCCTGTAGCTCGATTGAGAAAGGAACTCTAAGCATGATGAATAAACTAAGTCACCTCTTTTCTTGGGTCTTCATTCCTTTATTAATGCCCTTGTATGGCTTATTAATTGTGTTGTTTTATCTATTTCAAACTTGATATTATTTTTCATTTTAGAAAAAGATATATTTATTTGATTATGACTGTATATATTCCCCAAACTTGGGTAAGACGTCCCCAAATTTGGGTCGTTTAAAAAATTCTCTAATTCTATTTTAATAAATTTAATCTGTTTAAATTCTTTTGTAAATTTAATTTCAATTACATTAAATTCTTCTGGACCCCACC
>CALDSE010000073.1 GCA_937911175.1 uncultured Sediminibacterium sp. | reverse complement strand
GCTGAGAAGCTAAAAGTACGTCCACCCTTTGTTGTTTTAACTACACGGTTGATAGAAACTACTTTTTCTTTTAGTTCTACATCACCTGCTGCTTTAACTTTATTTACATTTACTTTAGACATGATTTTCTATTAGTATTTTTTATCAAATTAAAATTGTAATCCACCTTCTCTTGCACCTTCCGCAACTGCCTTAATTCTACCGTGGTATAAATTACCACCTCTGTCGAATACACATGTTGTGATTGAAAGCGCTGCTGCTTTTTTAGCAACTGCTTGACCAGCTAATTTAGCTTTCTCAATTTTTACTACTTTTTGAGCAGCAATATCTGCTTCTCTTGAAGAAGAAGAGGCTAATGTTACACCGTTTACATCATCAATTAATTGACAATAAACATCGGCGTTACTTCTAAATACAGATAGACGAGGCTTCGCTGCAGTACCCGTAACTTTTTTACGAATTCTATATCTGATTTTTTGTCTTTGAGCTAATTTACTCATGTTATTTATTTTTTAGTCGAGCGATGCTGCCGCTCTTTTATTTTTTAATGTTTATTTACCTGCTGCTTTACCTGCTTTTCTTCTTACCACCTCATCAGAATAACGAACTCCTTTTCCTTTGTATGGTTCTGGTTTACGTAAACCACGAATCTTAGCAGCTACTTGTCCAATTAATTGTTTGTCGCTACCTTCTAAAAAGATTTTAGGATTTTGTCCTTTCTCAGTAGTAGTAGATACTTTTAATTCTTTAGGTACTTCAAAAATGATATTGTGAGAATATCCTAAAGCAAGGTCTAATATATTACCAGCGTTAGTGGCTTTAAAACCCACACCCACTAATTCTAAATCTTTTTTGTATCCGTCTGTTACACCTTTCACCAAGTTGCTAATTAAAGAACGGTATAAACCGTGCATAGCTCTGTGACGAATTTGTTCTGTTGGACGCTTAACGATTAATTCTTCAGCAGTGATTTCAATTACGATATCACGATCAATTTCTTGTGTCAAAGTTCCTTTAGGACCTTTTACAGTTACTATTGCGCCATCTACAGTAATGGTTACCCCTTTTGGGATACTTACCGGTTTTTTTCCAATTCTAGACATAGTCGTTTTTTTATTTTGTTTGATACTTGGTTGCTTTCAGCCCCGACTAAAGGCTTAAGTACAAATCAAGTAATTAATTTATTACTATTATTATGCAGCTCCTTAAGAGATAGCACATAATACCTCACCCCCTACATTGTTCGCTTTTGCTTGCTTATCTGTTAATACTCCTTTTGAAGTACTTAAGATGGCAATACCTAAACCATTGCTTACTCTTTTAATTTCAGCTGGCTTCGCGTATTGACGCAAACCTGGACGACTGATACGATCTAAAGAACGAATCGCTGGTTGTTTTGTAGATGGATCATACTTCAAGGCAATTTTAATTAAGCCTTGTTTACTATCATCTTCAAATTTGTATTTCAAGATATATCCTTGATCATACAAGATTTCAGTGATACGCTTTTTTAAGTTGGAAGCAGGAATTTCAACGATACGGTGTTGCGCCATTTGAGCGTTACGTATTCTTGTTAAGTAGTCTGCTATTGGATCTGTTACCATATTACTATTTTAAATCAGTTCTAAATTTTGTTTATTAAATTACCAGCTTGCTTTTTTAACACCTGGAATTAAACCATTCAAAGCCATATCGCGGAATACAATCCTTGATACTCCGAAGTAACGGATATACCCTTTAGGGCGACCCGTTAATTGACAACGATTTTTTAGACGAACCGGTGATGCATTTTTAGGTAGTTTATCTAAACCTGCATAATCACCAGCAGCTTTTAAAGCAGCGCGCTTTTCAGCAAATTTCTTAACTGTTTTTTCACGCTTTTTTTGTCTGGCCTTGATAGATACTTTTGCCATAATTCTTTTTTAACTTGTTATTTTAGTTATTATCTTTTTTACTATTCTTGAAGGGCATACCTAATTCTTTTAATAATTCGTAGGCTTCTTCGTTAGATCCTGCAGATGTCACAAAAGTGATATCCAAACCAGTGATCTTATTTACTTTATCGATATCAATTTCAGGGAAAATGATTTGCTCAGTAATACCTAAAGTATAGTTACCACGACCATCGAAAGCTTTATCGCTAATTCCTTTGAAGTCACGTACACGAGGTAGTGCTACAGAAACTAAACGATCTAAGAATTCGTACATTTTCACTCCTCTTAAAGTTACGCGAGCGCCGATAGGCATACCCTTACGTAATTTAAAGTTAGAGATATCTTTTTTAGACATTGTTGGAACAGCTTTCTGACCAGTGATCATTGCTAACTCGTCTAATGCGATGTCAACTAATTTCTTGTCATTTACTGCGCCATTCACACCACGGTTGATGCAAATTTTTTCCAACTTAGGAGTTTGCATTACAGACTTGTAACCAAACTTTTTTGATAAAGCAGGTATCACTTCTTTAGTGTACTTATCTGCTAATCTTGGAGTATATTTTACTGTGCTCATTATTTAATTACCTCCCCTGATTTTTTTGAAGTTCTTACTAATTTTCCGTCAACTCTTGTACGCTTCACTTTAGTAGCTGCTGTGCTTTTTGCATCCCATAACATTACATTACTAATGCTAATAGAAGCTTCTACTTTAATGATGCCGCCTTTTGTGTTAGATGCAGATGGCTTTGTGTGTTTTGTTGCCATAGCAACTCCTTCCACAATAACGCGCCCTTTATCTACGATTACTTCCAACACGGTGCGAGGCTTTTTCAAGTCCTTGTCATCACCAGCAATCACTACTACAGTGTCGCCTTTCTTGATGTTGAATTTGGGTTTGAATCTGTTACTCATAATTATTTATAATTTATAACACCTCTGGTGCTAATGAAACAATTTTCATGTATCCTTTATCACGCAATTCACGTGCCACTGGCCCAAAAATACGGGTACCTCTTGGCTCGTCTGAAGTGTTTAATAATACAACTGCATTGTCATCAAAACGGATATAAGATCCGTCCTTACGACGTAATTTGTTTTTTGTACGAACAATAACTGCTTTAGAGACTGTACCTTTTTTGATACCGCCTGCAGGGATTGCATCTTTTACAGTAACAACAATTTTGTCACCGATTTTTGCATAGTCTTGCCCGCTATTTCCTAGCACTTTGATACAAAGTACTTCCTTGGCGCCACTATTATCAGCTACATTGAGCCTACTTTCTTGCTGAATCATTTTTTTTAGCTTTAAGCTTTTTTCCTTCCTTTTTCAAGGTTGGGTGAATACTGTTTATTTCCTTTTTGGATTAGTTTATTTAGCTTTTTCAACTACTTCTACTAATCTCCAACGTTTTGTTTTACTTAATGGACGTGTCTCCATGATTTTTACTATATCACCAATTGTGCACTCTTGTTTTTCATCGTGCGCATGGAACTTAGTTGTTTTTTTCACGAACTTTCCATAGATCGGATGCTTTACTTTTCTTTCCACTGCTACTGTAATGGTTTTATCCATTTTGTCGCTAGTGACAACACCGATTCTCATTTTACGTAAATTTCTTTCTACCATTGTTATTAATTTTTGGTTAGCTTATCTGCTTTTTTTTAATTAGATACCTAACTCTTTTTTCTTTAATTCCGTTTTTAAACGGGCAACATCTTTACGAAGTCCGCGGATACTCATTGGATTCTCTAAAGGAGAAATAGCATGAGCGAACTCTAGTTTCTTAAGTCTTAATTGATCTTCATCGATACGCGCTTTAAGGTCGGTAACGGATAAATCTTTTAAACCTTTATTAAATTCATATTTTTTGTCTGCCATAGCGAATACTTTATTATATTATAAATCTCTTCTTGTAACGAATTTAGTTCTGATAGGTAATTTTTGAGCCGCTAAACCCATTGCTTCTTTAGCTACTTCTGGAGTTACACCATCTATTTCAAAGATGATACGTCCTGGTTCTACGACTGCTGCCCAGAATTCAGGGTTACCCTTACCTTTACCCATTCTCACCTCTGCAGGCTTACGCGTAATAATCTTATCTGGGAAAACACGAATCCATACATTTCCTTCTCTTTTCATTGCACGTGTCATTGCTTGACGCGCAGACTCTAATTGTCTGTTCGTTAACCAAATTGGATCTAATGATTTTAATGCAAAAGAACCAAATGCAATAGAAGCTCCGCGCTTCGCGATTTCGCGAATACGTCCTTTCTGTTGTTTTCTATGTTTACTTCTTTTTGGCTGTAACATATTGTTATTGTTATACTCTTTTTATAATTTAATTATCTTTTTCTTCCTCCACCACCGCCACCACCTGGACGACGATCATTTCCACGATCAAATCCACCGCGATCGTCACGACGATCTCCACCTGGACGATCTGCTCTTTCTCCACCTTCTTTACCACCAACGAAGTTTGGATTCAATTCGCGTTTTCCTAAAACCTCACCTTTACAAATCCATACTTTGATACCGATTTTGCCATACACTGTTAAAGCGTATACGTTCGCATAATCGATGTCCATTCTGAAAGTATGTAAAGGAACACGGCCTTGTTTGATTTCTTCGCTACGTGCAATCTCCGCACCACCAATACGTCCACCCACTTTTACTTTAATACCTTCTGCACCCATTCTTAAAGTAGAAGCGATAGCCATTTTAATAGCACGCTTGTAGTTAATACGGTTTTCAATTTGACGTGCAATGGTATCTCCAACAATTGTTGCATCTAACTCTGGACGACGAATTTCTAAGATGTTGATTTGAACATCATCTTTAGCTGTTAACTTTTTCAACTCCTCTTTAATACGGTCTACTTCTCCACCACCTTTTCCGATGATGATACCTGGTTTTGAGGTATGAATAGTGATGATCAACTTACCTAAAGTACGTTCGATAACAATACGGGCGATACCGCCTTTGCTAATACGCGCATTTAAATAAGTGCGGATTTTATGATCCTCAATTAATTTGGTAGCGTAATCTTTTTTATTACCGTACCAGTTGCTTTCCCATCCGCGGATGATGCCTAGTCTGTTTCCAATTGGATTTGCTTTCTGACCCATAGTAATGGTTTAGAATATTTAGTTTTTTAAATCTGATTTCGTATCTACAATCATAGTAACGTGGTTACTACGCTTACGCACTCTGTATCCACGTCCTTGTGGCGCTGGGCGCATACGCTTTAACGTACGACCACCGTCAACAAAAACTGTTTTTACAACCAAGCTGCTATCTGCCGCGCTTGCGCCTTCATTTTTTTGTTCCCAATTGTTAATTGCACTTTTCAACAACTTTGCCAAAGGCACAGCGTTGTGTTGTGGATGGAACTCCAAAATTGCCAATGCTTTCTCCACTTCCATGCCACGTATAACGTCTGCAAGCAAACGCATCTTACGAGGGCCTGTGGGATAATTGTTTAGTTTAGCTACTGCTTCCATTTCTTAATGTGTTTATGACTAGTTTTTTATTTCTTAGTTCCAGCGTGACCTCTGAAGTTTCTTGTTGGAGAGAATTCACCCAATTTGTGTCCTACCATGAATTCGGTAACATACACAGGGATAAATTTATTTCCGTTATGAACTGCAAAAGTATGTCCTACAAATTCTGGAGAGATTGTACTTCTACGACTCCAAGTTTTGATAACACCTTTCTTCGTTTTGCCTCCGTTCATACCCTCTACTTTTTCTTCAAGGTTATGATCTATATAAGGACCTTTTTTAATCGAACGACCCATAGTAACGAGTTAATTTGATTGTTAAATTATTTTGTCAATTTTTTACCGTCACGACGTTGAATGATCAACTTGTCGCTACCTTTTCCTCTTGTTCTAGTTTTTTCTCCTTTAGCATACTTACCAGTTCTGCTTCTTGGATGTCCACCAGACGCTCTACCTTCACCACCACCCATCGGATGATCCACTGGGTTCATGGCAACACCTCTTACACGAGGACGAACGCCTTTCCAACGATTTCTACCTGCTTTACCAGCTGTTTCTAAGTTATGATCGCTATTAGATACAACACCCACAGTTGCGTAACAGTTAATTAAAACTTTACGTAATTCACCAGAAGGCATTTTCAATACAGCGTAAGCTTCTTCCTTATTCGCTAATTGAGCAGAAGAACCAGCACTACGTACTAATTTTCCACCTTGACCTGGTTGCATTTCAACATTGTGAATAATAGTACCTAATGGGATTGATTTCATTGGTAATGCATTTCCAACCTCAGGAGCCACATTCTCACCAGAAGATACTTTCGTACCAACTTGTAAACCTTGTGGGCAAATGATATATCTTTTCTCGCCATCAGTATATTGTACTAATGCGATAAATGCTGTTCTGTTTGGATCGTACTCGATAGAAACCACTGTAGCTTCCATTCCAGTTTTATTTCTTTTGAAATCGATGATACGATAATGTTGTCTATGTCCACCACCCATATAACGCATTGCACGACGACCTTGGAAGTTACGTCCAGCCGTTTTCTTTTGTGGTTCTAATAAACTCTTTTCAGGTTTGTTAGTAGTGATCTCAACATAGGCGTTCCCGATTCTCCATCGAGTTCCTGCTGTAATTGGTTTGTACTTTCTTAATGCCATTTTTTTTCTTTTACTTTTTAAAGACTTTGCAGTCTTACGAATTTTTCAGCTTCGCGGGCTATTGTTTATTTATAGAGTAGCGTAAAGGTCAATGGTTTCACCTTCTGCTACTGTTACTAATGCTTTCTTATATCCAGATTTGATACCAGAGATAATACCAGCTTTAGTAGAACGAGTTTTGTTTTTACCTGGAACAACTAATGTGTTAACTTCTAAAACGTTCACACCATAAAATTGCTCTATTGCAGATTTAATTTCTAATTTGTTCGCTCTGCGATCTACTTTGAAAGCATATCTTCTCAACTTTTCTTGTTGGCCATTTGCTTTCTCAGTAAGGATAGGCTTTATTAATATTTCTGTCAATTTCATAATTATAATTTTAAAGTCGTTAAGCTTATGCTACTACAGCTTCTTCTTCGTTAAAAATTTTAGCAGCCCCTTCAGTGATTACTAATATATCGGCATTCATGATGTCGTATGTATTAATATCAGCTAATAAAGTACTAGCTACGTTTGGAATATTGCGTGTGCTTAAATAAATATTTTCATCGTATTCTGGTAGAATCACTAATGTTTTTTTGTTATCTAAGTTTAACTGACTAATAATAGTAGAAATGGTAGAAGTTTTTGGTGACTTCATTTCAATGTCTTCTAATACTAAAATAGCTTGGTCAATTGCTTTATGAGATAAAGCAGAAATTTTTGCTAAGTCTTTTACCTTACGATTTAATTTAAAATCGTAGCTATGCGGTTTTGGTCCAAAAATAGTACCACCACCCTTATATAATGGGTTACGGATATTACCCTTACGAGCACCACCTGTACCTTTTTGCTTGTGTAATTTTCTGCTTGCTCCTTGTACTTCAGCACGCGTCTTTACTTTATGTGTACCAGAACGACGTGCAGCTAGATACTGCTTCACTGCTAAATAAATAACGTGATCGTTTGGAGTTGCGCCAAAAATTTCAGCAGGTAATTCAACCTGTCTGCCTGTTTTTTTGCCTTTTATATTTAATACTTCTAATTGCATGATTGTCGATTAATAGGTGATTACTTTTGGATTAAAACGATTGAACCGTTGTTGCCTGGTACCGAACCACTAACAAGAACATAGTTTTTTTCTGGGAATAATTTTAATACCGTTAAGCCTTTTGTTTTAACGCGATCAGAACCCATACGGCCGGCCATACGCATACCTTTGAATACTCTTGCTGGATAAGATGATCCACCAATAGATCCTGGTGCACGAGAACGATCGTGTTGTCCGTGAGTGGCTTCACCCACACCGCTAAATCCGTGACGCTTTACAACACCTTGGAATCCTTTTCCTTTAGTAGTACCTACTACTTCAATAGCATCACCTTCTTCGAAAATATCAAGGGTAACTGTTTCACCCAATGCTTTCTCTAAAGAGTAATTGCGGAATTCTTTTACAAAACGTTTTGGAGCAGTCTGCGCTTTTGCGTAGTGATTAATTTCAGACTTTGTAGAATGCTTTTCTTTTTTGTCGCCTAATGCTAACTGCACGGCGCTGTAGCCATCAATTTCAAGTGTTTTCACTTGAGTGACTGTGCAAGGTCCAGCTTCAATAATGGTACAAGCAATTTGCTTACCATCTTGACCGAAAATGCTGGTCATGCCAATTTTTTTTCCAATAATACCTTTCATCTGTTTTGCGGTTTATGCCCCGCGTCTGGTTCTGAGGACATCCGATGATGATGCTACTCCTAATCGTTGATTTTCATCTTTCGATTTTTGTAGCTCGGATTCAATCCCTGTTTGCTGCCGACCTTTTCCTGAGTTTTCTCTTTGTTAAAAGAGAAGGGGAAGTACCGGAAGTAAACAAACCTCGAAGGGCCTGTTTATATTTTTCTTTTATATTCAACCAGCGCTCCTTTTTCTACTGATGCATAATGTCTCAGTGATTGGGAGATGGATTTATAAATACTTATGCTTTGATCTCCACCTCAACACCTGATGGTAAGTCTAACTTACTAAGGGCGTCTACTGTTTTAGAAGAAGAAGTGTAGATGTCCAATAAACGCTTATGCGTTGCTAATTGGAACTGCTCACG
>CALDSE010000072.1 GCA_937911175.1 uncultured Sediminibacterium sp. | reverse complement strand
CAAAAGGCGAAGTAGTTGCCGAATTTAATTTTACATGGAGCTTTAAAGCAAAGAAATAATTCAAATTTTTAAAAACGATAGTATGAAAAAAATTAATAGTAAAATTCTAGTATTCATAATCAGCAGTTTTCACTTATTAGTTATGAGCAGTTCTCTATTGGCGCAAAAGGCCAACCCTCCTGGCTTGAAGTATATTAAAGAGAGCGAATTAAAAAAAGATTTATACGCCCTTGCTGATGCACATTTTAATGGTAGATCGGCAGGTACCTTAGATGAATTAAAAGCATCTATGTGGTTAGCTGAAAAATATAGAAGTATTGGCTTACTGCCTGCTGGAGATGATGGTACTTATTTACAATTTTTTAATTTATGGCGTAATCATATCTCAGATAAGTCGGTGATAAAAATTAATAATAAAACTGCAAAGCTTTGGAATGAAGTGGCTGTGGCACAAATGGCCAATGCTAGCATAGTGGCTCCTATTATTTATTTAGGTAATGCTGCAGACATAGATACTTTACAATTAGATATTAAAAATAAAGTAGTGGCTATTGAGGCTTCTTCTAAAGGAATTAATATCAATGTTTCTTTACCTACTTGGCGCTATAGCAGAAGCGTGCAAGCAAAATATGTTATGCCCCTTATTAGAAAAGGTGCTTCTGCCGTTATTATTATTGCAGATGATTTTGCAGAAAAAGCATGGGACGATGCTGCAGAAAATTTTAAAAGAGGTAATTATGATATTGATGGTGGCCCCAATGTAACGCTTACAACTACTGTGCCTATTTTATGGATGCATGCAAATGCAAAAGCAGATTTACAAAATAATACTGCTTTTATGAACGCGAATATTATAGTAGATAAATACAGTTACCCTTCTGTAAATATTATTGGAAAAATTAATGGTACCGACCCAAAATTAAAAGAGGAATATGTTTTATACAGCGGACATCAAGATGCACATGGTATTAGAAATGCACATAATAATGATTCTACTTATTATGGAGCCGATGACAATGCAAGTGTGGATGTGGCTATGCTTGCCAGTGCAAGGGCTTTTATGAAAAACCCAGCGAAGCGTTCTATTTTATTTGTGATTCATGGCGCTGAAGAAAGAGGTTTACTGGGTTCAAGATATTATGTGCAGCATCCTACTGTGCCTATTAAAAATATAGTTACCGTATTAAATGGTGATATGATTGGTAGAAACCATATCGATAGCGCTGCATTTTTAGGCATGCAATCGCCGCATAAAAATTCAACTGAATTAGTGAACCTAATTTTAGCTGCCAATAATGAAGGGCCTAAGTTTAAATTAGATACCGCCTACGATAAAGTAACCCATGTAGAAGGCTGGTATTTTAGAAGCGACCATTTACCTTATGCAAGACTAGGTATTCCTGCTGTGATGTATACTACCTTATTACATGAAGATTATCACACCCCACTTGATAATGCAGAAAATATTAACTACCCTAAGCTAAAGAAAATGGCTGACTGGATGTATCGAAGTGCTTGGAAAGTAGCCAACTTAGCGAAGCGTCCAGCAACCGATGCCAATTTTAAATTAGAGCGCTAATTATTTTATATTCTAAACTTGAACGCCCCGAAGTCTTATTGACTGCGGGGCGTTCTTATTGGAAGTACTAAGGGGGAAAGAAAATTTTATCTACTAATAATTTTTACGTTTAAAATACTTTACTACCATTTGGTTGATAAGCATATCTAAATGTGTAGTAACGTTGCTTGAATAATTTATCATTCACTGATGCAGTAGACGCTAAGGTTACACCACCTTTATAATAATTTAAAATTTCAATTTTTGCATATTTACCATTTGCAGTTTTAATTACTAAAATACGACCTGCAATTGGACTTACAAGTGTTGTCAATCCATCATAAGTATACCAAGCTCTTCCGCTTCCTAGTGGAATTGCATAAGAAGCTGCAGTTGAATTATCTATTGCAAAACTTGAATCGGCTGGAATGGTTTTTAAATCATCAAATAATCCTTTAAAAACAAATGCACCGCCTAATCCTGGACCGCTTGTACCGCTATTCACTAAAATTTTAGTAGAAGAAAAAGCAATGTCCCATTTAGTAGTAGCTGCATCTGTTGAAGAAATCACTTTATTATCCACTAAACTGTAATAAGTAGTCGTACCTGCACTTTGAGGTCTACCATCAGTGCCTAATCCTGTTACAGTATCTGCAGCAAGATCATTCACTGTAAGGGTACTCACAGTCACTGGTACAACAATTGTTTCTTCTTCTTTGCTACAAGCAACTAAAGCAATACAAAGTCCTAATCCCATCGCAATTTTTCTTAGATTCATTTTCATGTGTTATTGTTTTTTATTTATTGTTATTTTTTTGTA
>CALDSE010000071.1 GCA_937911175.1 uncultured Sediminibacterium sp. | reverse complement strand
TAAATTTTAATTAATTCCAAATATAAATAAATGGAAAAGCAAACAAATGCAGTTGGTCGTCGTAAGGAAGCAGTAACACGCGTCTTTGTTAGTAAGGGTAGTGGAAAAATTACCGTGAACGACAAAGATTACAAACACTATTTTCCTTTAGTGTATTTACAAAATCAAGTAGAAGCTCCTTTGAAATTAGCGGAAGCACTTGGTAAATACGATATTGTAATTAACGCACAAGGTGGTGGTTTAAAAGGCCAAGCCGAAGCAGCCAAATTAGGTATTGCGCGCGTATTAATAGAACTAAATCCTGAATTGCGTCCTGCTTTAAAAGCAGCCGGACAATTAACGCGTGACTCTCGTAGCGTTGAGCGTAAGAAATTCGGACATAAGAAAGCACGTAGAAGCTTCCAGTTCAGCAAACGTTAATCCAACAACCTTAACATTAATTCATTATAACAAATTATACAAATGGAAAATAACACTTCATTACAACAGCAATTACTGGAGGCCGGCGTACACTTTGGTCACCTTAAGAAGAAGTGGAACCCTAAAATGTTACCTTATATTTTCGCAGAGAAAAAAGGAATACATATTATCGACTTAAATAAAACAGTTGATCATTTACAACAAACTGCTGCTGCTTTAAAGCAAATTGCTAAAAGTGGTAAGAAAATTATGTTCGTTGCTACTAAAAAGCAAGCGAAAGAAATTGTAAGTGAGTGTGCTAAAAAAGTAAACATGCCTTACGCTACAGAGCGTTGGTTAGGTGGTATGTTAACTAATTTCAATACAGTTCGTAAGAGTGTAAAGAAAATGCAAAGCATTGAAAAAATGTTAGCAGACGGAAGTGCTGAAAGCTTAACTAAAAAAGAGCGTTTAACATTAGGTCGTGATAAAGATAAAATGGAAAAAGTATTAGGTGGTATCGCTCAATTGGGTCGTTTACCAGCCGCTTTATTCTTAGTGGATATCGGACATGAGCATATTGCACTTGCAGAAGCAAAGCGTTTAGGTATTCAAACATTTGGTATGGTAGATACTAACTGTGATCCTAACAAAGTAGATTTTTCTATTCCTGCAAATGATGATGCAACAAAATCTATCGCCATTATTACTAACTATATTACTGCTGCCATCGCAGAAGGTTTAGCAGAGCGTCAAGCTTCTAAAGATGACGAAGGCGAAACTGAAGAAGGCAACAATGAAAACGAAGCAAAAGCAAAACGTATGGAAGCCGAGGCTAACGCTGAAGGTGGAAGAGGTAAGCGTGGTGCGGGTGCTGCTCCAACAGCTCCAGGTGCACCTAAGCGTCGTATTCAAAGTACACGTCGCCCAGCAGGTAAATAAATATTAACCAATTGGGTTATTGGTGTCCTTGGGATACTAATGACCCAATTGTTTTTTTTCGATACGAAGCCGTATCCAATTTTTTAACAATCTTATTTTAAAATATTTTTTATGAGTACAATTACAGCTACTGACATTAATAAATTACGTCAAGCAACAGGTGCTGGTATGATGGATTGCAGAAAAGCATTAACAGAAACAAATAACGATTTTGAAGCAGCCATTGATTGGTTACGCAAGCAAGGTCAAAAAGTAGCGGCTAAGCGTAGCGACCGTGAAGCAAAAGAAGGTGTGATTATTGCACAAACTTCTGCAGATCATAAAACAGGTTTTGTAGTTTGTATTTCTTGTGAAACAGATTTCGTTTCTAAGAATGCTGAATTCGTTGCCTTTGCACAAGTTATCGCAGATGCTGCAGTAGCAAACAATGTAAAATCTGCTGCTGAATTAAATGAAGTAAGCGTGAATGGCACTAAAGTGTCTGACATGATTAATGATAAATTAGCTTCTATTGGAGAAAAAATTGGTGTGGCTAAATTTGAAAGAGTAGACGCTGCTTATGTAGCATCTTATATACACGGTTCATACAGAATGGGCGTATTAGTTGGTTTGAGTTCTGAAGCTGCTGAAGTAGGTAAAGACTTAGCCATGCAAATTGCGGCAATGAACCCAGTAGCTGTAGATCCTGAATCAGTTCCTGCTGAAACAGTTGCTCGTGAGCGTGCTATCATTATTGATACCATGAAAGAAGATCCTAAAATGGCCGGCAAACCAGAAGAAATGATTGCTAAAATTGCAGAAGGTAAGATTAACGCTTTCTTTAAAGAGCAAACCTTATTAGCGCAAGCCTTTGTAAAAGATGGCGGTAAAACCGTTGGCGAGTATGTAAAGTCGGTTGACGGTGCATTAGTAGTAACTGAATTTAAGCGTGTTGCCCTAGGTTAAATTGCAAGTGAGCAGTGCTTCTTGCAAAAAATCCAAATGGTTCAAATACCTAGGTAGTAACTAACTAACATAATAGTATAAAAAGGGTCCCCCGATGTATCAGGGGACCCTTTTTTGTTGCCCCAAAATTCTTATCTTGCAAGTACAAAATAAGTAGAACTATGTTGCCAAAATACAAGCGTGTATTATTGAAATTATCAGGAGAGGCATTATTAGGAAATCAAAAAACGGGAGACCCCTTTGATCCTAAAATTATTGAGCAATATGCCAATGAAATTAAGCAAGTAGTAGAACTAGGTGTTCAAGTAGCTATTGTTATTGGCGGTGGTAATATATATAGAGGAATGAATGAGGCAGATAGTGGTATCGAGCGCGCACATGGAGATTATATGGGCATGCTTGCCACTGTGATTAATGCGATGGCCATTCAAGCCATGCTTGAAAAAATTGGAGTATATACACGTTTACAATCCGCTATTGTAATGGAGCAAGTTGCAGAACCTTATATTCGTCGTAAAGCACTTCGTCATTTAGAAAAAGGACGTGTAGTTATATTTGGCGCAGGTACAGGTAATCCTTATTTCACTACCGATACAGCAGGTTCACTGCGTGCTATTGAAATGAAAGCCGATGTTATTTTAAAAGGAACCCGTGTGGATGGTATTTATGACAGCGACCCCGAGAAAAACCCTGCTGCTGTAAAGTTTGAAAAAATTAGCTTCCAAGAATGTATATCAAAGAACTTAAAAGTAATGGACACTACTGCATTCACCTTATGCATGGAAAATAAATTACCCATTATTGTATTTGATATGAACCAGCCTGGAAATTTATTAAAAGTAGTGCAAGGAGCAGCTATAGGCACATTAGTGGGCTAGTAAGGGTCAAAAGATTCAATTATTCAACCACTGATGTAATTTTTATTGTGTTTCTAGTTCGCTATCATAATTTTAAAGTATGCAAAAATTAACTTCCTTATTTCTTATTCTTTGTTTCTTAGTAGTAGCTACTACAAACGCTACTGCACAAAAAAATTTAAGCTTAAACGAAGCCATTCAAACTGCTTTAAAAAACAGTTATGATATTCAATTGGTAGAGAATAATTTAGCCATTGCTAAAAACAATAATAATTTTGGCGTGGCAGGGGGCTTACCCACTATTACTAACAACAGTTCCAACAACAATACATTAACCACCATCAATCAAACATTTCCAGATGCAAACAGAAACACATCGCGTAATGGTGTTGATGGTAGTACATTAAATTCTGGCTTGACTGCTAATATGATATTGTTTAATGGCTATAGAGTACAGGCAACCAAAAGCCGATTGGAAAGTTTACAAACACAAAATAAGTTTTTACTTGAATCACAATTGTTGAATACCATTTCAACAGTGATGCAGCAGTATTATAATGTTATTCGTCAACAAGCATTTTTAAAGACTATAGAAAAATCAATTGAAGCTAGTCAACAACGATTAGACATCGTAAAAACAAGACAACAAATAGGCGTTGCTAATCAAACCGATCTTTTACAATCCAATATAGATTTAAACGCTTTATTACAAGCTAAACAAAATCAATTATTAATTATTGACCAAGTCAAAGCAGATTTGTTGAATACAATTGTAATGCCAGCTACCACTTCTGTAATAATTAATGATAGCATTGAAATAGACGATAAAATAATCTTATCAGTGGTGGAGGAGAAAATGAAAAATCATCCTTTATTACAATCTGCACAACAATTAATTAATGTAAATCAGTTTTTAGAAAAGGAAACTAAATCTTTAACTTATCCAACCCTAAGAGCGAGTACAGGCTTTAATTACAATAGTAATAAGTCGGCAGCTGGTTTTATATTATTGAATGAAAGTTATGGTCCATTTTTAGGTGTCAACTTAAGCATCCCTATTTATAATGGCGGCGCCAATAAACGTGCCATTAAAAATGCCGCCATCAATACCAACACTGCAAAAATTCAATTACAAAATACAGAGCAGAATTTAACTACTGAATTATTTAAAACCTATCAGAGTTATAAAAATAGTTTAAAGCAAACGCCCATTGAAATTCAAAATTTTGAAATGTCACAATCCTTATTAGATTTAGTGATGCAAAAATATCAATTAGGTCAAGCTACTATGGTAGATGTAAAACAAGCACAACAAAGTTTTGAAACGGCTGGCTTTAGATTAGTGAGCTTACGTTTCAATGCAAAAATTGCTGAGATCGAATTAAAGAGGTTATCCAATCAATTGACATTTTAAAGTCTACATGCAGTCAAAGCTTCCCCATATTGGCACTAGTATATTTACAGTCATGAGCCAATTGGCTGTAAAGCATAATGCTATTAATTTAGGCCAAGGCTTTCCCGATTTTCCTATGAGCGAAGCCCTTATCGATTGTGTCACAGAGGCCATGAAAGCCGGTGGGAATCAATATGCGCATACGAATGGTGTTCCTTTATTAAGAGAAAGACTTGCAGGGAAAATTAATGCTATATACGCAACAGCCATTAACCCTGAAACGGAAATTACTATAACTCCGGGCGGCACTTATGCCATCTTCTCTGCTTTTTCTACCATTATTCAACCAGGGGATGAAGTGATCATTTTTGAACCTGCCTATGATAGTTATATTCCCAATATTACATTTAACGGAGGGGTAGTGGTACCTATTGCTTTAACTTATCCTAATTATAGTATTCCTTGGGATACCTTAAAGTCAGCCATTACCAAAAAGACAAAGGCTATTTTAATCAATACGCCGCATAATCCCTCTGGTATGGTGATGACAAAAAAGGATATTTTACAATTACAAGAAATAGTGGTTTCCAATAATTTGTATTTAATTAGTGATGAAGTGTATGAGCATTTAATTTATGATGATAAAAAGCACGAGTCGGTGATGAAGTATCCTGAATTATTCGCGCGTAGTTTTGTTTGTTTTTCTTTAGGTAAAACATATCACTGCACAGGCTGGAAACTAGGCTACTGTGTGGCTCCAGAACATTTAATGAAGGAATACCGAAAAATACATCAGTTCAATGCCTTTAGTTGCGATACACCTAAGCAGTTGGGTATTGCTAAATATATGTTAGATAAAGAAGCCTATTTAGGTTTAGGTAATTTCTATCAAGCTAAAAGAGACCATCTAAGAAAATTATTAGCAAGTACGCCTTTACAATATATTCCTTCTTCTGGTTCTTATTTTGAATCTTATAGTTATGCTGGAATATCGAATGAATCAGATAAAGTATTTGCAGAAAAATTAGTAAAAGAATACGGAGTGGCGGTCATACCTATGTCTGCTTTTTATCATAATGCTACCGATAATAAGGTAATACGACTTTGCTTTGCTAAAAAAGAATCTACACTAGAAGCCGCTGCTGCTTGTTTACAAAAATTATAAATTAACATAAAACCTTTTATTTTATGTTAGCTATTAGAACTCAATTTTCAAATCATTTTAATTATAACGCTGCTCTAGTAGTCAAATCTCCGGGAAGAATAAATTTAATTGGAGAACATATTGATTACAACCATGGTTTTGTACTACCCGCTGCCATTGACAAGTTTATTGAACTAGCTATAGGCAAAAGAACCGATGGAGCCATACATATGGTGGCACTGGACTTGGGAGAAACCATCATTCTACCTATTCATAACCTAGCGCCTCATGCTACAGTATGGGTTAATTATATTATTGGAGTAGTGGATCAGGTATTCAATAATTTAGCTACTAATGAAAATAATTTTGCCAAAATAAAAGAGGACTTTAATGGTGGCTTTTCTATTTGTATTCAAGGTAATATTCCACTAGGCGCTGGCCTTTCAAGCTCTGCTGCAGTGGAGTGCGCGGTTTTGTTTGCCCTCAATGAATTATATAACTTATCACTTACTAGAATGCAAATGGCCCTGATGGCACAAAGCGCAGAACATAAATTCGCTGGCGTAAATTGTGGCATAATGGATATGTTTGCCAGTTTGCATGGAGAAAAAAACAAAGCCATTTTATTAGACTGTGATAGTTTAGCTTTTACTTATTATCCCCTTGCATTAAATGACTATAGTATTGTTTTATTCGATACGCAAATAAAACACGCGCTAGCTTCTTCCGAATACAATACCCGCCGCTTAGAGTGTGAGCAGGGATTAAAAATAATTCAAGAAAAATATCCTACTGTAAAAACATTCAGAGATATAAGCCTAGAACAAGTAGAAGCATGCTTGGCCTCCAATGATGTCAATAGATCGAAGGTTTATCAAAGATGTAAATATGTAGTGGAAGAAATTCAGCGTGTGCAATTAGCCGTGCAGGATTTAGGCAAGGGCGATATGCAGGCATTTGGAAAAAAAATGTTCGAAACACATAAAGGCTTATCTAAATTATATGAAGTGAGTTGTCCTGAATTAGACTTTTTGGTAGAGGCAGTATCTAATAATGAAAATGTATTAGGGGCTAGAATGATGGGCGGTGGCTTTGGTGGCTGCACTATTAATATTATCAAAAAATCGGCAGTAGAAGAAATTACAAAAGAGCTTACTGCTAGCTATGCGCAAGTAATGCATAAAGAATTAGCTGTGTATATTACTAGTATTGAAGACGGGACTCATATTGTGGAAGGAACTCATTTAGTAGCATAAAAAAACCAGCTCTTTTTCAAAAGCTGGTTTTTATGTATTCAATATTATATTTTCAAATAATTATTTATTACTTTAAGTAATTATTCATTGTATTAATACCAAGAACCATTTATTGTTTCATCTCCATTCGCATTATTATTGGCCATTCTTCTTTTTTGATTCCTTCTATGTATAAATGTTGTAATAAACATTAAAGGAATAAAAATAAAGGTTAATGGAGGAATACCTAATATGCTAATCCACTTGCCACCAAAATGACGACGCATAGGGCGGCGTAAACGCTCCGCAATAATATACATAGCAGGTACAATAAATAAAGTCATGAAAAAGGCAAAGGCCAATCCATAAATAATGGTCCAACTCAATGGCTTCCAGAAAGCAACGTTATCACCACCAAAGAAAATATGTGGGTTTAACTCACTAAATAAAGTCACGAAGTTGATATTAAAGCCAATGGCAATGGGTAAGAAACCTAGAATAGCTGCAAGGGCTGTTAATAGTACTGGAATAATTCTTGTTTTACCTGCTTGAATCACGGCCTCTCTAGTTTTATAGCCTCTTGATCTTAACTCATCGGCAAATTCAATCACTAGTATTCCATTTTTCACTACAATACCTGCAAGTCCTACAATACCTAATCCCGTCATTACCCCTGAAACCTTCATTCCAAATATAGCGAAGCCTAAAAGCACACCTATAATACTAAATAAAATTTCCGTTAAGATAATCACCGATTTAGAAATAGAGTTGAACTGTAATACCAGTGTAAACAGAATTAACATTAAAGCAATGACCAAGGCCTTACCTAAAAATGCGACTGTTTCTAATTGTTGTTCGTTCTCACCAGTTTGTTTAACAGTGACGCCTTCAGAAATACCTTTGAAATTACCAATATATTGTGCAATCACTGCATTCACTGCAGTGGGGTTGAAACCTTGGTCTGTTTGAACATTCGATCTTAATTGTATTAACCTTTTTTGATTTTTTCTATTAATGCTTCCAAAGGTGTTCGTAGGTTCTACTTTCACTAGCGAGCTGATAGGAATATTTTTTACCATACCCCCAGCTGCCATATCTCTAAAAGATAAACGCATATTTAAAAGATCTACTAAATTATTTCTTTGTAATTCTTCGTTTCTTAATTGAATCTTATACTCATCCTTACCATCTTTAATTTTAGAAACTTCTTTACCAAATAAGGCGGTACGAATTTGCATACCTACTTGTGCACTGCTTACCCCTTCAATTAAAGCACGGTCTCTATCAATGGTTAAGGTTAATTCTGGATTGACTAAATCCACATCCATCTTTAATCCATCAATACCTGGAATTTGTGCAGCGTCTAAATAATTTTTTAAACCTACTGCTGTTTTTACCAATTTATCAAAATCATCTCCTTGAATTTCTATATTCACTGGAGGCTCGGTGGGAGGGCCATTTGATTCTTGCGTAACCGTAAATTCAGCACCAGGAATACCTTTCATCTCTGCACGTATAGCATCTAAATAGGGCTCTGTTGATTTGCCATCGCGCTTTTCATATTCCACAAAGTTAATTTGAACACGCCCTAATTCAGATCTTGCACTTCTATCGCCACGCATAGGATCGCCTGCACCCACTGCCACATTACTAATTATACTTTCTACAAGGGGATTCTTTTTATTATTATCCATTTCCAAAGCCTTGGCTACTTTTTGTTCTACTACTTTAGTAATAGAATCGGTATAATTTATTTTAGTACCTACTGGTAATTTTAAATACACATATACTTGGTTAGGATCTCCCTTTGGGAAAAATTCAATACCTACTCTGCCTGTGCTAATGCTAATGCCAAAAAATACAAATGAAAATATTAATAAAACAAAAGTGCCAATTAATAATTTCACCGGTCTCCAGCCATTTAAAGCACGACGTAAAATACGCTCATAAGTTTCCATTAATTTAGGAAGGGTACGGGTCTGAAATTTCTCAATTAAATCGGCAATAAAATATTTATTGGCCACTACCAAAATCATAAAGAAGATCAATAAATTACCTAAGAAAGTAAAGCCCATCAAGTCTAATAAAATACCTATTGCAATTGGAATCCAGAAACCTTTTTTCTTAAACATGGCCGATTTAGGCTCCTCTGATTTTACTTCTTCATGGTTCATGAAATCAACTGCAAATACAGGGTTCATGATAAAGGCTACCACTAAGGAAGCAGCTAAAGTAAATATTAACATAGCCGGCAGGTAAATCATAAACTTACCAATAATGCCAGGCCAGAATAATAAAGGGAAGAAAGGTGCTAAAGTAGTAATGGTACCTGCTAATACAGGAATAAAAACTTCACCAGCAGCCATTTTAGCGGAAGTAGTAGCTGTTAATTTTCCTTTGCCTTGAACAAAAATACGGTGCGTATTTTCAATAACTACAATGGCATCATCTACTATAATACCTAGTCCAAATAAGAGGGCAAATAAAACCATGAAATTTAAAGTAATATGCGAGCCTACTAATAAGTCACCAGCAGGTAACAATACAAAGGCCACAAACATACTCAAGGGTACCGATAAGGCCACAAAGAAGGCATTAGTCACACCCATAAAGAACATTAATACGACAAGTACTAATATAAATCCAATAACAATGGAGTTCACTAAATCTGTAAATGAACTTTTAGTTCTAATACTTGTGTCTCCTGAAATAACCAAATCGACATCTTTCGGTATATCATTGGCTATGGCCTCTTCTACAATTTTCTTCACCGCATCGGTAGTGGCAATTAGGTTTTCACCATTACGCTTAACAATATTTAGGGTAAGTACATTCTTGCCATTTAAACGTGCATAGCTTTCATTTTTCTTTACAGTGTCTATAATAGTGGCCACATCTCTTAAATATATTGGCGCACCATTTGAATTACGCACAATAATATTAGCAATATCATTTGCATTTTTTAATTGACCCTTTAATTGTAGGTTACGATTCATCGTACCCACTTCTAATAAACCACCCGATAAATCTAGGTTTTCTCTTTGAATCGCAAAAGTGATATCGTCGAATGTAATGCCCGAGCTTTGCATTCTATAATTATCTACATTAATTTGAAATTCTCTTTCCGGAGCACCCACTAAATCAATTCTATTCACTTGTGAAATGCTTTCTAGTTTATCTTTTAAATCGTCTGCATATTTTTTTAATTGAACGGGGCTATAATTACCGCTAATGTTTACATACATAATAGGCATGTCACTGATATTTAATTCAATGACCCTTGGCTCTTGTGTTAAATCATTAGGTAGGTCCGACTTGGCTTTATCCACCGCATCTTTCACTTTTTGTAAAGCTATTTCTGGTTTTACATCTGTGCTAAACTCTACTGTAATGGCCGAAAAATCTTGTTGAGAGGTAGAAGTGAATTTGCTAATTTTTACACCACTAATACTCTTAATTTGTTTTTCAATAGGACGGGTTACTAAGTTTTCTATATCCTTAGGGGAGTTACCTACGTAAACCGTTTGTACGAATATATTAGGAATAACCACTTCAGGAAAATTCTCTTTAGGAAGTGTAAGGAATTGATAAATTCCTCCTAAGCTAAGAAATAACATCACCAAATAAATAGTGGTCTTATTGGTAATAGCCCAGGAAGTGGGTTTAAATTCTTTGAACTTTTCTTTTATTTTATTGATAGTAGACATATTGATCTATTAAACTTTAATTTTTTAATTATTTATCTGAAGTAGTAATGTTTTGGCCATCAAATAAGGTCTGATAACCTTCCGAAATAACATTATCACCGGCTACTAAGCCTGCTAAGATTTCGATATTATTACCATAGTATTGTCCTACTGTTACTGCTTTTTTACGCGCCAGCAATTTTCCATTTTCCATTACAGCGACATAAATGAATTTACCTTTCTCATCGTTCTGTAATAAATTAATGGGAGCACTAATGGCGTTCTTTTTTTCGTAATCCTTAATTTTTACTTGTACTAATTGGTTTGGACGGAAATTTTTATCGACAGGTAATTTAGCTTCTATATAAAAACTTCTGCTAAGTGGATCAATCACATTACCTACCACCGATATTTTAGCAGCAACTATTTTTTGAATATCTGGAAAGTTTAAACTTGTTTCAGTACCTACTTTTACTTTACCTGCATAATTCTCAGGAACCATTGTCGTTAATTTTAAGCGAGCAATATTCACAATTTTTATTTGACCAGGGCCCATAAATAAATCACCCACTTTCACATTTACTTCCTCTGCCACACCATCTACATCGCTATAAACGCTTGTATAAGCTAGTTGATCACGCACCATGCCTAATTGCTCTGTGGCAGCTTTTAACTGACTCGCTGAAGCTTCTGCATTCGTTTTAGCAGTTAATAATTGCATTTCACTGCCAATATTTTGTTCCCATAAATTCTTTTGTTTCTCATACACCATTTTAGCTAAAGCGGCCTGAGATTTTATAGTTTCAATATTTTGAGTAGCGGCAGCGGCACTTTGTTTAATTAAGCTATTGTCTAATTGTAGTATTAACTGGCCTTTTCTAACGTTGTCACCTCTTTTTACAAATAAGCCCTTTACTTGTCCTCCACCTGCACGAGGTGTTACAAAAGAAACGCTTTCAGATTCTACCTTTCCTTGTAGCTCTATATAATGAGTGAAATCCTGTGTGGCTAAAGGAGTAACTGCTACTAGTATTGCTTTTGCAGTTTCTGCGCCACCTGCTTTTGCAATGGCTGATTCTAGCGAAGCAATTTTTGCATTTAAACTAAGGCTTTCTTTTTTCAAAGAAGCCAAACTAGCTTTCTGCTTTTCTAAGCTACTGCCTTCACTACCGCAGGCAATAGCGAATAAGATTAAAGTACTTGTTAGGATTGTAGAGATATTTTTCATTATTGTTATTTTAATATTAATGTATTGATGAGGGTTTTATAATTTTCCAGTTGATTTTAATAAATCTACTTTAGCAATTAAAGCGGTGTATAATGCGTTCATGAAATTATTTTGCGCACTTACTAAGTCGGCTTGTGCAGCTGAAATTTCTGTATTAGAACCCGTACCTGCTTCAAATTTCTTTTTTGTTTGTTGATATACATTTTCAGCTAATTGCATATTCTTTTTTTGAAATGATACAGTAGCCACCGAAGACATATAATTTAATTTCGCCTGTGTGATTTCGTTGTCGATATTATTTTTTAAAGCAACTATTTGATTTTCTATTTGCTGTAATTCAATCTTTGTTCTTTTTACTCTAGCCTCTCTAGCAAAACCATTAAATAAAGGCAAGTTCACATTTAAACTTAAAAACGAAGTTGGAAACCAATTACCTCCTTCGAAAAAATCAAAAGTCGTTCTTAGTGCGTTTTTTGAATAAACGCCAGACATACTTACAGTGGGTAAATAACTCAATTGGTAACGTTTCACATTGTAGGTCGCTAACTTTCTTACAGCATTTATATATTGATAATCTTTTCTTACGCCATATTGAAAATCGTTTTCTACTAATACATCCGTACTTAAGCTTTGCTCATTAATTATATCAGTCAATTCAAGGCTGTCTTTTACTGGCATACCCATTAACATTTTTAAACCCATATAACCAATCGCTACTGCATTATTGGCTTTAATTTTTTCAGTTTGTAAATTGTTCAATTGAACACTAACTTTATCTACATCTAATTTCTCAGCAAAACCATTCTTATACATGATTTGAGCATCCTTAGCTAGTTTATTTAATCGCTCAATATTGGCATCTAAAATATTCAATTGTGTTTTACTTGCCGACAACTGATAGTATATTTTATAAATATTAGTTTTTATAGCTTCTTCAGTAACAGCTGCATTTTTTCTTTGCATGTCTAAAGAAGTGGAGCGTGCTTGTAATCCAATAAATACTTGACCATCAAAAAGTAATTGTTGAAAATTAGCACCATAGTTGGCATTAAATTTTGTACCAAACTGAACTGGAATAAAGGTACCTGCAGGACCTCCAAATATTTGAGCAGGCAATAAGGAAGTAGGTATTTTTAAATAGTCGGTGCCACTTAGATTTGTTCCAATTGTAGGATAAGCTGCTGCTGCAATTTCTCTATTGGTTTGTACTTGTACATCAATAGCTAGTAAAGAATTTTTTACTTGTACATTATTTTTTTGAGCAAAGGCCACGCAATCATTCAATGAAAAAGAATGTAGGGGTTTAATTTCTGTTTGCGCACTAAGTAGTTGACTATGTATAAGTACAACTAATAAGAGAGATAGATATTTCATTTTTTTATGTATTAACTTGGAATTTTTATTTCTGTGATTTATTATAGGTATAAATTTTATATAACTATTATGAATTAAGTTTATTTAGTTTGTAAGCGTCCATTAATTTATGACCTTCTAAAGTAGCTACACCGTAAACAAAGTGTTCTATAATTTGTAAATTCACTTTTAGCATATCAAACTTACTAGGATGAAATACATGTATATTAAATGGAATTAAACTTGTCTCTAATCTGTATCTAGAAAGAATAGTTACATCCACATCTTTTCTGTATAAACCCTCTGCAATGCCTTTTTCTAAATTGGCGCTAATCATAGAAAAAATAAAATCGTCTTTATGTTTTTTTATTTTTTCAAAGGCCAAGGGATAATATTTTTCAATTTCAAATAAAGCAAGAGGGTTCATTCTATTAAACATCTCCTGAATGACCGTCATTAATAAGAAGATTTCATGCACCGCATTATCAGCCTTTTCCATACTTTGGGTACATAACAAGTTATGGTTGGCTAGTTCAAATTCCACCACCGAGCTTACCAAGGCATCTTTATCTTTAAAATACTGGTAAATGGTCTTTTTGCTTATGCCCAATTGAGTAGCCAAGTCATCCATGGTAACATGTTTGACCCCAGTCTGGAACATCAATTCGCGGGCTTTATTGAGTATTCTATCTTGCATAGCTTGTTTTGAAGGCGCAAAACTACGGAAACTTTTATCGTTTTCAAAGTTTCCAAGCTTATTTTTTTATTATTTATGCCGAATGGCAAAATTGTTTGAAATTTGAGCCTTAATACTAGTCCAAATGCCCAATATCAGGCGTCAAATATTCAAGCAAAAAATAATAACTGCCCTAGCGCAGCGCTTTTTTCAAGGGGTCATTGTGCTGGCACCTATTGGGGTTACTATTTGGGTAGTGGTAAGTTTATTTAATTGGGTCGATAATTTCTTACCTAATCTGCTCAATTTTATTTTTCCTCAACAGTTTGCAGAAGTCAATGGACAAATACCTAAAGTCACTGGACTTGGTTTTTTAGTAGCCATTGGACTTGTATTAGTAGTAGGTTGGTTGTCTTCTTTATTTTTTGTAGAAAGACTCATGTCCATCTTTGATAAGATTTTAGAAAGAACACCGGGCGTAAAAATTATTTATTCTTCAGTCAAAGATTTTTTAGAAGCCTTCGCAGGCAATAAGAAAAAATTTGATAAACCTGTTTTAGTTTGTATTGATGCAGATGATATTTGGAGAATAGGATTTATTACACAAGAAAACTGTGAACATTTAGGATTAAAAGATCATGTCACTGTATATGTGCCACATTCCTATGCGATATCAGGTATATCTTTTATTTTACCATTATCCAAAACTAGAAAATTACCAAAAAACATCAATGCTGCAGAAGCAATGAAGTATGCTATTTCAGGCGGAGTGACTACTGTTGACGAGCTTACATCAAATAAAGAAGCTGATTCTAAAACAAACTAATATATAATTTACACTACCATAATGCAATTGCACAATTTTAATTCAGGCCCTTCAATATTACCTCAAGAAGTTTTAGAACAAGCAGCAGCGGCTATTCATAATTTTAATAATACGGGTTTATCTATTTTAGAAATTGGACATCGTAGTGCTCATTTTGTAGAAGTGGTTACAGAAGCACAAACTATTGTAAAAAAATTAATGGGCTTAGACGATGCTTATGAAGTTTTATTTTTACAAGGGGGTGCCACTATGCAGTTTATGCAAGTGCCTATGAATTTATTAGACGAAAACGGTTTAGCAGCTATTTGTGACAATGGAATATGGGGCAGTAAAGCAGTTAAAGAAGCTAGTTTATTTGGACCCGTAAAAGTAGTTTCAGATACTGCCGATAAAAAACATACTTATATAAATAAAGTATTAGACATTCCTTCAAACGCTACTTATTTACATATTACCACTAACAATACAGTAGAGGGAACCCAATGGCATAGCTATCCTCAGACTTCTGCCTTACTTATTGGCGATATGAGCTCTGATATATTTTGCAGGCCCACTAATTTCAAGCAATTCGATTTAATTTATGCAGGCGCACAAAAAAATATGGGTGCTGCAGGCGTTACGATGGTGGTGGTTAAAAAAGAAATTTTAGGAAAGGTCAATAGAAAAATTCCAGCCATCTTGGATTATAGAAAACATATTGAAGCGGGTTCTTTATTAAATACACCTCCTGTTTTTTCTATATATGTAAGTTTATTAACCCTGCGTTGGATAGAAGCGCAAGGTGGCCTAGCAGCAATGGAAAAATTAAACTTAGCAAAAGCTAATTTATTATACAATACCATTGATAGTTCAACTGCTTTTCATTGCCCCATTGCGAAAGAAGACAGAAGTATTATGAATGCAGTTTTCTTTTTAACAGATACTTCCAAAGAAGAAGCATTTTTAGCCCTATGTAAAAAAGAAGGAATGATTGGTGTGAAAGGGTATAGAACAGTGGGTGGTATAAGAGTGAGCATGTATAATGCATTACCTTATTCAAGTGTAGAAGCTTTCTGCGACTTGATGAAATCATTCGCTGAAAAAATTTAATTTTCAAAAAAAAGAACGAACTTCGCGCCCATGGCAAAAATAAGTCCCTTTGAAGCTTTGCGTCCCCAGCCTCAACTAGCAAAACAAGTTGCTAGCAAACCTTACGATGTATTAAATAGTGCAGAAGCAAAAATAGAAGCAGTAGGTAATGCCTATTCTTTTTTGCATATTACAAAAAGTGAAATTGGCTTACCAGAAAATACAGATGTACATAGTCAAGAAGTATATCAATTGGCATTAGAAAATTTAAATGCATTTATACAAAGAGATGTTTTGTTTAAAGAGTCAAAGCCTTGTTATTATATTTATCAACTCATTATGGATGGCCGTGCACAAACAGGTTTAGTTTGCGTAAGTAGTATTGATGATTATAATAATGATATTATTAAAAAGCATGAATTCACGCGTCCTGAAAAAGAATTAGATAGAATCAATCATATCAAGACTTCTGGCGCACAAACAGGTAATGTGTTTTTAGCCTACCGCAACCAAGCAAGCATTGATACCATTATAGACAAATGGAAAACGACTAAAAATCCTGTCTATGATTTTACAGCAGAAGATGGTATTCAACATACCGTATGGGCTATAAGTGATGAAACCATTATTGATCAAATCACCCATCTTTTTGCAACTGAAGTGCCTTTCACTTATATCGCAGATGGTCATCATAGAGCAGCCTCTGCTGCTAAAGTAAAATTAGCTATTAGTGAAGAAGCGGTGAAGCCAGGAGATGATGCTAAAAAAGTATCTGATTATTTTTTAACAACTTTATTCCCCTCTAATCAATTAGCCATCCTAGATTACAACCGTCTGGTAAAAGATTTAAATGGTTTATCTGCCACTGCATTTATAGCAGCGCTTGAACAGGATTTTACTATACAAAAAGAAGAGTCTGCTTTCAAGCCAACGGCCCTGCATAGTTTTGGAATGTATTTAGAAAACACATGGTATCAATTAACGGCGAAGCCAGGTATTTATTCATCTGATCCCATTGGTGTATTGGACGTAACTATTTTATCTAATTCCATTTTATCAAAAGTTTTAGGCATACACGATCAAAGAACCGATAAAAGAATTGATTTTGTAGGGGGCATCAGAGGTTTAGCAGAACTTGAAAAAAGAGTCAACAGTGGTGAGATGGCTGTGGCTTTTAGTTTATACCCTGTCACCATCGATCAACTATTTAATATTGCCGACGCCGGCGAAGTCATGCCTCCTAAAAGTACTTGGTTTGAGCCCAAATTAAGAGACGGCTTACTTACTCATTTGATTTACTAGAAGTTATAAATAAATTAGAAGGCATTTTAATAATATAGTTATGTCTATACTATTAAATCTAATCAGGTATTCTCCTCTTTTTCTTTCCATTTCATAGGCTAATTTCTTTTTTTTCTGCCTGTATTTTAGTATTTTGTTATACAATAATACTTGCCTTATGGAATCTAAAAGACTCTTTGATTGTATAGAACATCAGTTAACAAAATTTCCTCAGGAAGCCATGTTTGCTGCAAAAGAAAACGGCGCTTGGAAAAAATATGCTACGACCGAAGTTGCTTCAACCGTGAATGCTTTGAGCGCTGGTTTATTAAGCCTTGGCTTATCTGGGAATGATTTTACGCCAGAAGGCTCAGATAAAATTGCCATCATTAGTAGCAATAGACCAGAATGGTTGATGGCCGATATGGCCACGCAACAAATTGGTGTCATCTGGGTGCCCGTGTATCCAACAACCAATCCATTAGAATTGACATTTATCTTGAATGACGCATCTGTACAATACATGTTTGCGAGCAATCAAGATTTATACAATAAAGTGATGTCTATTAAAGACAAAGTGCCTTGTCTAAAAGAGGTCTACACTTTTGATCATATCCCTGGTGCAAAGCACTGGTCAGAATTATGTTTAAAGGATGCAGATTTATTACAACAAGTGGATGTCATTAAAAAAACAATTCCTGTAGAGCAGGTAGCCACTTTTATTTATACTTCGGGCACAACGGGTACACCAAAGGGCGTAATGTTAACGCATCATAATATTTATTTCAATTTACAATCGGGTAAAAATAGTTTTCCTTTTCCAGACAAGCCCGATCAGAAAGTATTGAGCTTTTTACCATTGAATCATATTTTTGAAAAAGTGGCCTCCTATATTTATATGTATAGTGGGATGAGTATCTACTATGCTGAATCAATGGAAACCATTGGCGATAACTTAAAAGAAGTTTCACCAGACGCATTCTCCACAGTGCCAAGATTATTGGAAAAAGTATTCGAGAAAATTATGATGAAGGGTGAAGAGTTGACGGGCCTTAAACGCAAATTATTTTTCTGGGCCGTTGCTTTAGGAGACCAATATGATAATTTAAAACCAGGGTCGGCATGGTATCAATTCCAATTGAAGCTGGCGAATAAAATTATTTTTAGTAAGTGGAGAGAAGCATTAGGTGGCAATGTAAAATTCATTGTTACTGGCGGTGCGGCATGTCAGGTAAAACTACTTCGCATTTTTAATGCAGCTCAAATACCAGTGTATGAAGGATATGGTCCAACAGAGAACAGTCCTATCATTAGTATCAATTATAGAACACCAGGTGATATGAAATTTGGAACTGTGGGCTTACCAATACAAGGTGTTCAAATGAAATTGGAGGCAGACGGAGAAATTTGTGTAGCAGGACCAAGTGTGATGAAGGGTTATTATAAGCGTCCCGATTTAACAGCAGAAGCCATTATCAATGGTTGGTTGCATACAGGAGATATTGGTGAGATTATCGATGGTAAGTTTTTAAAAATTACAGATCGCAAAAAAGAATTATTCAAAACAAGTGGCGGTAAATATGTAGCCCCACAACCAATCGAAAACAAGATGAAGGAAAGTCCTTTCATCGAACAGATTGTTTTAGTTGGAGACAATAAAAAAATGGTGACTGCCTTGGTTGTGCCGAGCTTCGCTAAGCTAAAAGATTGGGCAAAACATAATAGTGTCGAATATACTAGCAACGATGCAATCATTCAGAATGCCACGGTACTTTCAACTTTTGAATCTATTATTGCCGAATACAATCTATTATTCAATCAAGTAGAGCAAGTGAAAAAATTCACTTTATTACCAAGAGAGTTGACTATTGACCAAGGAGAGATGACTCCTAAACTAAGTATACGCCGTAAGCAAGTACTAGCGAATTTTGAAAAAGAAATAGACCTAATGTACCAAGGATAGGGATAATAGAGCCTTCTTACTCCTATTTAGTTAATAGTTAAATGTATATTGTATTTAATTCATTCAAAGTTTGCTTTATGAAAAAAATAATTGCACTAACTATCACTGTTTTTCTTTTTATTCTTAATGCTAACGCACAGTCTACTTCTAATCCCTATTTTAATTATAAGGGTAAATTAATTATTATAGGAGGAGGTTCTATACCCGATTCTTTATTTAGTTTTTTTGCAAACTATATAGGAGGCAAGGATCAACCCATTGTGTATATTCCTACTGCCACCACCGACGAAGAGTATATTCAAAAAGGCGAACACTTATTTAAGTTTACTTCTCGTGGCTTTACTAATTTAAGTACTATTCATACGCGCAATAAAAAAGAGGCCGATGATCCAAAAAATATTGCACTAATGCGCAATGCCAAGGGCTTGTATTTTGGAGGCGGAGACCAGCAATTAATTGCAGATGCTTATGCAGGTACTAAATTATATGATGAATTCATTGCTTTATTAAATAGAGGAGGTGTAATTATGGGCACTTCAGCAGGAGCCACTATCATGGGCTCCTTAATGGTGGGAGGCGATGCCAGAGATGATATCAGTAAAAAATATGCATTCAATCCTGCCTTTTCTTTTATGACTAATACGGCACTAGATCAACATGTATTAGCGCGCAATCGTCAATTTGATTTAATTTCTGTTGTTGAATATTACCCAGGCACTTTAGGTATTGGAATGGATGAATCAACCGCCATTATAGTAGAAGCGGGACAATTTAAAGTTTGGGGTATATCTTATGCAATGTTATATGACCCAAAAGATTGGGCAGAACAAAAAAAGAAATGGGGTGCTGTTTTAAAACCATTTAAAATGATGGCTTCAGGCTCTAGTTTTAATTTTGTGACTAGAGAGATCATAGACTAGCTTATCAAATCTTAGAAGCTAAAAATTTTTCTTTAATAATAGCCTGGACTTGTTTGCCTTGAATTTTACTTTCTAACCAAGAGATAATATCTAAGTACATAAAGGCCCTGCTTTCTAATTTATTAGTAGTAAGGGGTTGCAAGGTTTCTAATAAAACAGTAAATGACTTTTTAATAGCAGCCTTACTATTCAATAAACTATTTTCTTCACCCCCATTTTGAATCGACTTTCTTAAGAAATTAAACATCACTTCTTCTACCGTACTTAAGCTTTTCATTTTATACATGAATCGGTATACCGACTTCGATAAATAATTCACCACTTCTGTATTACCCATTTCATAGTGTGCAATTAAATGTAGTAAACGTGCATAACATTGTAAGTCGTCTCTTAAATTTAATTTCCAATTTATAATTCTATTTAAGTAGTCAATGGCCTTGGCAGGCTTGCCCGCACCAAAGTATAAACAGGCAATTTTATAGTAAAATACCAGTATGCGGTGACTATCTAAATAGAGTTCAATTTCCTTCAACTTCGCTTCCATGGCGGGTATCATGGCTAGGCCCTCGCTAAAACTACCTTCAAAAAAATGCTTATTTATCTTAGCTATATATAAGTATATAAAGCTTTGAATTAAATTATTTTTATTGTTCAGTACAATGGGCGTATTGCTATAATTTTCTAAAATGGCAATGGTTTCATTTAACTTATCAAAACTTCTTAAATCAAAATGTGAAGTAATTAAATTATGCAGGCCCTTAATATATTGTGCCGTTTCAATTAATTTCATATTCTCGTTCGCATCAAATAAGTCTACCCATTTTTGAGCATACCTATAATGCATTAGAAAATCTTGAGTAATAAAACCATACCAGCAATAACATTGGTACTGGTACATCTTTTCATAAAAACCAACAGAGGACTTTACTTTTTCCATTATAGGGTCATGCATTAAACTATCTAATGCAAGCCTGTCTTCTTCATTACGCGCATGACCATGTTGAATATACCAACCATATAGTTGTAAAGAAAGATTTGAAATTTTAGCAATATCATCCAAGCGTGCATTCACCTCATCAATCTCTTCACTTAATTGTTTAGCGCGGTCCTGCATGCTTCTAGTAATATGTAAGGCTTCAATTTTCTTTTCTAAAAATAAAACCTGCAACAAGTAAGTAACCTGATTATTTTGTTTGGTCAGTGTTTTTATTTTTTCAAGAACACGTAAACTTTGAATGTATAAACCTTTGTTGTATAAAATTTTAGCGTGGTCTAATTGCTCGTGAATTTGTAAATCAATATTTTCACTTTGCTTCACCACTCTTAGGCTGGATAAAACTTGATCGTATAAATGGGCCTTTAAATTAGAAAGTTGTTGTTTCGAAATAGACTCGTTTTTGCGCAGCAGTTCCTCCTCATCGTATACCTTCATTTTGTCTAGGGCATCAAAAAGCTGAATAGTCTTTAAATCGGCAGAGGCTGAATTACGCTTCACATACAATTTGAAATTGCGCTTTTCCCCCCTTTCCAAGGATTTAACCAGAATAAATATTGCCTCCGTACTTAGGTTGGGCATCGTAGCTAATTTTAGTTCAAGTTATTGAATATCAATCATTTAATCAAATTTAGACTCTCTTACACATTGTAAATTAGCCATAATTATGATGTGAATTACTTGTGAATAGGTGGTAAATTTATACAATATACGGGCCAAAAGCCCGTTTTTTATCTGTAAGATATTGATAATCAATCAAAAAGTATTGGTTTTATAACTAAATAAACGAATTAACGATGAGTCAAAAAGTGTTCATATTTGATACCACACTAAGAGATGGCGAGCAGGTTCCAGGTTGTAAATTAAACACACAAGAGAAATTGGCTTTAGCGGTAAGATTAGAAGAATTAGGCGTAGATATTTTAGAAGCAGGTTTTCCTGTTTCAAGCCCAGGCGATTATGACTCGGTGAATCAAATTGCAAAGACTTTAAAAAATACAGTGGTTTGCGGATTATCTCGTGCAGTACAAAACGATATTGAAGTAGCCGCTGCTGCTTTAAAACCTGCCAAGCGTTTTAGAATTCATACAGGTATTGGCACTTCGGACTTACATATCAAATATAAATTCAACGCAACGCGTGAAGAAATTATTGAACGTGCAGTGAGCGCAGTTAAATTAGCGCGCAACTTTACAGACGATGTAGAATTTTATGCAGAAGATGCAGGCCGAACTGACAATGAATATTTAGCAAGAGTGATAGAAGCCGTGGTGAAAGCAGGTGCTACCACTTTAAATATTCCCGACACAACAGGTTATTGTTTGCCTTATCAATACCAAGCTAAAATGGAATACTTGGTGAACAATGTTCCCAATATTGATAAAGCC
>CALDSE010000070.1 GCA_937911175.1 uncultured Sediminibacterium sp. | reverse complement strand
CGCCACATAATCATTAAAATGGCAATGATGCCGAATAAAATGGGAAAAGTCATAACGAGTATTTAATACCACAAGCTACCAAAATTTGATAGCTTTTTCGTAATATAGCTTATGAAATTTAACCTCATTATCGCAGTTGTTTTAATGCTTGGAACATTTACCAGTTGTTCTATCATTCAGCCCACTACCATTAAAAAAATTAAAATGGATTATCAAGCGCACCGTGGAGGCAGGGGCCTAATGCCCGAAAATACTATTGCGGCTATGTTAGCAGTAATGGACAATGCCGTTGTAACTACCCTTGAAATGGACTTAGCTATTACCAAGGACAAACAAGTAGTGGTTTCACATGATCCTATTTTAAATCCACTCATTACGACCAAGCCCGATGGAAGTTTTATTAAAGCAAGCGAACTGAATAAAAATATTATTTATCAAATGGATTATGCTGCTTTAGAAAAATATGATGTGGGTTTAAAAACACATCCAGGTTTTACGGGTCAAAAAAAATTAGCGGCATCTATTCCAACACTTGCTAGTTTAATAGATAGCGTGGAAGCAAAGTCAAAGATTACAGGAAGAAAAATGAATTATAATATTGAGATAAAATCGGTGGAGGGGAAAGATGGTACAGAACATCCAGCTCCTAATGAGTTTGTAGAATTAGTAGTAACTACTTTAACAAAGAAAAATATTTTGGATAGAACAAGTTTACAAAGTTTTGATCTAAGGCCCCTTCGTGTACTACATGAAAAATATCCTAGTATTAAAACTGCTTATTTAGTATTTGGTGCAGATTGTGCTAATGCTGAAAAGCAAATAGCGCTACTAGGTTTTCAGCCAACTATTTATAGTCCAGAATATAAATATGTAAACCAAGCTATGATTGACTACTGCCATCAAAAAAATATGCAAGTCATTCCTTGGACAGTGAATACCAAAGAAGAAATAAATACTTTGATACAATTAAAGGTGGATGGAATTATTACAGACTATCCGAACTTATTTTAGGATACAATAGCATCGGGATACTATACCATCGGGAAAGGGAAACTACTTACTAGTTTTACTTTTATTCCTTCTTTGGAAGATTTTCTAGCAGCTTCTATAATTTCAAGCACGTGTAAAGAATGCAGCACATTAATGCGCGGCTCTATATTTTTAGATAATGCGCCTGCAATGTGCGTAGCACCTTCCTGCCATTGATAGCCGCCGTCATCTGTTTGAACTACCTGAGGCGCTTCGGTCCAAGAATTATCTAAGACAACACTTTTAGGTTCCCAATCATATCCAATTAAGCGCATATTACCCTTGTCTCCAAAAATTTGAATGCTATGCAAGGTTTGGTTTTTGGCTTCATGACCAAATGGGTCAAAATAATTAAATCCACACATGATATGGCTAATCACTCCATTATCATGTTCTAATAATATATGTGCATTGTCTTCTTCATTCACTTTAACTATTCCTTTTTCATCTATCTCTCTTTCTTTATTAACAATACTGGTCATGGCCATCACCGATTTTGCGGGGCCTAATAATCCTGTAAGGGTAGCCATATTATACACGCCTAAATCTGGCATGCTGCCACCCAATGGTTCATAAAAAAAAGAAGACCAGGTAGGACCTGTATGTCCATACTGTCCATGTGCACTGGCTAATTTTCCAAGCTTTCCTTCCTGAATAGTTTTACTCATAAATTCAAACTGTGGGCTAGTGACTACTGCAGGTGCGCCCCAAATTCTTACTCCTTTTAATTTCGCATAGTCTACTAATGCTTTTCCTTCTGCATAGGTATTCGCTAAAGGTTTTTCACTCCAAACATGCTTACCTGCTTGAAGCGCAATTTTATTTAAGGCTCCATGCATTTGCATATCGGTCAATGTCAACATTAAATCAAAAGCATTGCCTTTTAATAAAGCATTAATATTATTATAAGTACTAGCACCAATATTGTATTTTTTATTTTGAGCCTCTGCCCTATCTTGTTTAATATCACAAAGACTTACTATTTTAACCAAGGGAGAACTTTGTAAATGAACAATATATCTATTGCTTACACTTCCACATCCAATAATGGCTACTTTAATTATTTTTTCTTCAGCAGCTGCAAACAATTCCAAATTACTTAATAATAAAGCAGCAGAAGCTAGTGAAGTTTTTTGTAAAAAGGCGGCTCTTGTTAATGAATCGTTCATACTTGAAAATTTAATAACTCAATTTAAATAATTCTTTTGGAAATACTTTTGTTTTCTAATTGACCATTAGAATGTACGCCTTCTATTAAAACCACTCCTGGCTTTTTTCCTTTTTCAAAACTACCCAAGCCTTTTTCCATTTGTAAGGCGCGTGCCCCATTCATAGTCGCCCAGCCCAGCATTTCGGATAGTGGAATAGAGGGGTTGTATTTTTGAATGGTTTTTAATTCATCTATAATATTTAAAGACCAATTGCTAGCATAACTATCGGTACCTATAACTATCTCAGCCCCATTCGCACGAAGTAGTTCAATGGGTGGCATAGTTTCTTCAATATACTGGTTCGCATTGGGACATAAACACCAAAAGCTATTAGGCATTTCTTTTTGAACAGCTTTAATATCTGAAGCACTGGTAAAACTATTATGCACTAAAATACTGCTGGCTGCTTTTTTAAAATAAGGTAGCACCGATTGCAAACTACTAAGTCCTGTGGCTTCAAAAAAATCTAGCGATACCTTGGTTCTTTCGTACATACCTAAAAAACTTCCCGTCTTTTTTTCAAAGAATTCATTTTCATCCATTGTTTCTTGGTTGTGCATCGTAATCGTATGCGCACCAAAATAATTGGATAGTAATTTCCATAAATTAAAACTTACTGAATAAGGAGCATGAGGCACTAGTGAGGCACGAACACAATTTTGTTCAAAAGCTTCCTGCATTTTTAATCCTGCATTTATTTTATCATCAGCACGTGTTGGATCTAAATCATACAATTCCACAAAACTATAATAGGCTAGTTTGTGTTTATGTTTTATACTAAGTGTATCAAGTGTATTGCAAATATCTCCCACCGCAACAATGCCATTATGATACATTTCATCTTCAGCCGAAATAATAGCCTGCTGAATAATTACATCCTCTACTTTTCTTAAACCCACAATTTGTTTTACAAATTCTTGCAATCCTGAATGTGCAGGAATCATGCCTTTCATGTGCGATAGTTCCAAATGGCAATGTGCATTGACAAAACCGGGACTAATAATTCCTTCAAAACTTTGAATGTCTTCCCCCGCCTCTTCAATACCTACCAAGGCTTCAATGGTCCCGTCCTTTTGGGTGATTAAAACCAGCTGGTCCTCCAAAAGCTCGGTTCCGGTAAAAATTTGAGTGGCTTGAAATTTTTGATACATAAAGTCCTTAAAAATAAATCAGATTCTTTGATTTAAAGCATTAAACTTTTGCTTAATTTCAAAGTCAAATAAAAAAATATTTATGAAAAAATATCTACTTATTCTTTCTCTATCGACGATGGTATTTGCATGTAGCAAGTCCAACGAAGTTATTTCAGATGAGATTGCATTTAACGATGCCATCGTCATGACTGAGACAATAACCCCAATTACCGAAACTAGTTTAAGTCAAACAGCCTCTGCCACTGTTACCATGGAAGCTAAAACAGCAGGCCCAAAAATGACGAAGGAAGAAATTAAATCTTTTATTAAAGGATGGCTTGCATTGTCAAAAGAAGAAAAAAAGGCGAAGTTTAGCACCTTAACTAAGCAGCAGAAAAAAGTTCTTTTCATTTTTCATGCAATTCATAAGAAGCAAAAAGGCGGGTAATTCAATACTATTATATAAGTAATGGTTCAAATACATGATTTGAACAGAAAAAGAGTGCCATTTAATAGGCGCTCTTTTTTATTTGAACACGTAACTACCTGATTTTCAGTACCTATTTAGTATCATCTATTTTACGATACAAAATTATTATTGATAATCAATTAGTTACAAAGATACGATATAAAAACAAAGCCCAAATTATTGGGAAAACTCAAAATCCCCTCGTACCTTCGCCCTCCCTTATAAAACAGGGATATTTTATGGCTGTCGGGATAGCGCAGCCTCATTAAAACAAAGAATTATGAGTAAACTACATTTCACCACGAAGCACGCCAACGCGGCTACCGTTCAACATGGCTGGTACATTGTTGATGGTACTAATCAAACCGTAGGACGTATTGCTTCAAAAATCGCAGCTGTTCTACGTGGTAAGAACAAAGCTTATTACACACCGCACGTTGATTGCGGAGATTATGTAATCATCATTAATGCAGAAAAAGTAAAGTTGACTGGAAATAAATTCCACGACAAACAATACTTAAACTATTCTGGTTACCCAGGTGGTAAGAAAGAAGAAGCTGCAGAAGATTTAATCAAGCGTCGTCCAGAAGTAATTATGGAAAGAGCGGTTAAAGGTATGTTACCTAAAAATCGTTTAGGACGTAAGATGGTTAAGAAATTGTTTGTATATGCTGGTGACAAACACCCTCATACTGCACAACAACCTAAAGAATTTAAATTTTAATTAATTCCAAATATAAATAAATGGAAAAGCAAACAAATGCAGTTGGTCGTCGTAAGGAAGCAGTAAC